>CAJCHR010000353.1 GCA_903970225.1 Actinobacteria bacterium 21-64-8
CCCAACGGCGAGGCCGGCAGGCCGCCACGCATCAGGAATCAGGCCGCCTCGCGCGCCTCTTTCCTGGAGTCTTCGATACGATCATTGGCAAACTGGCCGCCGATCTGAATCCGCCGCGGCTTCATCGCCTCGGGCACCACGCGCTTCAGTGCGATCGTGAGCAGACCATGTTCAAAGCTCGCCTCGCCGGCCTCGACGAAATCGGCCAGCTGGAAGCGGCGCTCGAACGCGCGCGTGGCAATACCGCGGTGCAGATAATCGCCAACGGGCTCGTCTTCGGAGCGCTTGCCCGTGACGATGAGCAGGTTTTGCTGCGCGACGATCTCGATCTCGTCGGGCCGGAATCCGGCGACCGCCAGCGTAATCCGATAACTGTCCTGCCCCTCCTTCACGATGTCGAAGGGCGGATAGCCATCAGATGCGTCGGCGCGCGTTCCGGTTTCAAGAAGATCGAAAAAGTGGTCGAAGCCGACCGTCGAACGCCGATACGGCGCAAAGTCGAAGTTGGTTCTCATTTCCAAATCCTCCACGTTGAAGCAATTCGGACTTGAGATGCACCGGAACACAGAGCCGGCGCCCTCTACGTCCACCGGACCCGAATGAGGCACCCGGCATCCGCTAGCTAGTTTGGGCAGTTTGACTTTCAAGAACGGTCAACCAGCGGCCCCAAAAAAATTTTCAGATGACCATCGGGTCGGTTGCGCCATGCGTTCGCCGCTTGGAATGTCGGCTGTCTAGGCGATTCCACGCCAGGTACCGTGTGCTTGCAAACGGCAGCCCTGCAGCAACCGATCGTGTTCGGGGATCTGCCCCTGATGCGAACTGAAGATTAAACGATCGCATCGGATATCGTATCGTCGTCATCCGAAACATCGGACGTTTTCAGATCGGCCGCAATCTCGTTGATGCTCACGTAATCGAGCTTGCCGGTGCCGAGCACAGGCAGCGCATCGACGATCCGGATCTCTCGCGGTAGCGCCAGCTCGGAAACACCATTGGCCCATGCCCACGTCTGAAGTGTCTTCGGTTCGGCGTCGGCCGCGGTTTGGACGAGGTTGCCTGCATCGGCCTTGAGGCTGCCTTGGCCGCGCTGCCGCGTAGTGCACCGGGCCTGCGGATCGGGGGAGGGCCGCAGCTTAAGCCGTTCCTCGACATCGCTGGACCGATTGGCGCCATCGCGGCCGCCGAGCTCGGGCCTGATGTTCGCCCCGTCCGCGCTATCCTTTCGATAAGGCGGCGATGAGGAACTGGGTGCTCGGCTGGAATCAGCACCGCACGATCGTGGTCATGGAACGCATCGACGCGGACGGGCTCGGCCCATGGACGATCAAGTCGGGGCTGACTCTCCTGGCGCAGCGTGTAGAGGTTCCTGCTTGAGCCGAACACGCATCCGAACGGTCCTGTTTGTCTGCAGCCAGAACAGGCTGCGCAGCCCCACGGCCGAGCAGGTGTTCTCGTGTCGGGAGGGTTTGGAGGTCGAATCCGCTGGCACCAATCATGACGCCGAGAACCCGCTCACGGCCGAGCTGCTCCTCTGGGCCGACATAATCTTCGTCATGGAGAAGGCACATCGCGGTAAGTTACAGCGCCGCTTCCGTCCGGCTCTCGCCGGCAAGCGCGTGATCTGCCTCGACATACCGGACAACTATGCGTTCATGCAGCCGGAGCTTGTCCAACTACTCGAGGCAAGGGTGAGCAGGCACCTGCCCGCGCCCCCCGCGGCAGCCCGGACCGAACGAGCTTGATCAACCGGGTTGCCATTCCCTTCTGCCGATCGCCGATCAATGCCTAACTGCCGCTCCTCAACCTGACCGGGGCCGAACTTACGAGCCCTTCAGGCCATGCCGTGGGCCTTTGCTTCAACGCAGTATTCGATTGTTTCTCCAATGGTTCGAGCGGCTTTCGATTGCCGCTACCGCTCCAACCGCTCTCAGTGCGCTACGGGAAGTTCGCCGTTCAGCATGCCGATGATGCCGGAAAAGTCCGTTGCGGCGTGTCCGGAATTGACGAAAGCCTGAAACAGCGCCTCGGCCGCCGCGCCCATCGGTACGCTGGCATCGACGCTCTGGGCGGCGCCCATCGCCAGCTTCAGGTCCTTGAGCATCAGTGCGGACGCGAACCCTCCCTCGTATCCACGGTCGGCCGGGCTTTGCGGGCCGACGCCGGGCAGCGGGCAGTAGCTGGTGAGCGACCAGCTTTGACCGGACGCCTTCGATGCGATGTCGTAGAATTTCTGCGGATCGAGACCGAGGCGAAGCGCCAGCGCCAGCGCTTCGCAGGTCGCGATCATCTGGCTGCCCAGGATCATGTTGTTGCAGATCTTCGCCGCCTGTCCCGCGCCCGCATCGCCCGCGTGGATCACTGCTTTGCCCATCTTGCCGAGAATCGGCTCGGCGCGGGCGAACGCCTCGTCAGTGCCGCCGACCATGAACGTCAGCGCTCCGTTGTTGGCCGCCGCGATCCCGCCCGAGACCGGGGCGTCGACCATCTCGAAGCCTTTGGCGACCGCATCCGCAGCAACCGCCCTGGCCGTGGCGACATCGATCGTCGAGCAATCGAGCAGCAGCGTCCCGGGCTTCGCCGCAGGAAATATCTGCTCGGCATAGACCGACGCGACGTGCTTGCCGGCGGGCAGCATCGTGACGATGGCGTCGACGTCGGTGCCCGCTTCGCCTGCGCTGGCCGCGATCTTGCAGCCGCCTTCGCGGGCCTTGGCGGCAGCGGCCTCGGAAAGGTCGAAGGCAAACACGTCATGCCCAGCCTTGACGAGGTTGAGCGCCATGCCGCCGCCCATATTGCCGAGTCCGACGAAACCGATCCGTGCCATGATTGTCTCCCTACTGTCTGTCAGTGCCCGGCACGGATATCGTCTTGATAGCCGGTCGAGGTATTGGTTCGAGGTCGCGCCGGAGCTGGCCCGCGAACGCGCCAGGGCGCCCGCCCGTCCGCTCATGGGTCAGCCCATCGTCGGCCTTATGAAGCTGCTGTCGTCCTGTGCAAGGCTCGTCGGCCGGACATGATGCGGGCGCGACGCGGTGCGTTGGTAGCGGCCGAGGCGGGCTGCGCCGCCGTGACCGCGCGATCAAGACCGGCCCGTGGGCCGAGCACCAGCTGGTTTTGCAGCCGCCGGAGTCGGGATCGAAAATACCCCCGTATCGCACTGCCTCTGTCACGCTGCTGCCAGCGATGACATGGCCAACATTCTGCAACGGGTTTCTCCTGGACTCGCTTGACCTCATGATCGGCCCGCGCAACGTTGCAGGCAATGCCGATCATTTGCAGGACGACACTGCAATAATGCAGGGTAAAGCGTCGTGCGATGAATTGGGATGATGTCCGTATTTTCTTGGCGCTTGCTCGCTGCGGTACGATCGCCGGAGCCGCGCGCGTGGCGCTACAGGATGCGACCACGATCTCGCGGCGGATGAAGCGATTGGAGGCGGCGACCGGCGGGGCGTTGTTCGAGACCGGAAGCGCTGGCTACAATCTGACCGAGGCAGGCACGCGATTGCTCGCGCATGCGGAGGCGATGGAGGCCGGCGCGCGCGGGATACGGGAAGAAGCGCAGGACGGTGCCGGGCTTGCCGGGGCGATCCGGCTCAGCGCCTCCGAAGGATTCGGCACGCACATCGTCGCGTCGCGCCTCGCCGGCTTTGCGAATGCGCACCCGGGCGTCAGTGTCGATCTGATCGCATCGACGGGGTTTCTCAATCCGTCGCGGCGCGAGGCGGATATCGCGATCATGCTGGCAAGACCGCGCGGCGGCCCGCTGATCGCCTCCAAACTGACCGATTACCGGCTCGGCATGTACGCCGCACATGGATATCTCGAGGCGACAGGGCCGATCGGCGATTTCGCGTCGCTCGCGGCGCGGCGACTGGTCGGCTATGTTCCAGACCTGATTTACGCGCCCGAGCTGCGATACCTGGTGGAAATCGACGATCGCCTCGAGCCGACGCTGCGCAGCTCGAGCATCAACGCGCAGGCGGGCCTCATCGCCAGCGGCGCCGGGTGCGGGATATTGCCCTGCTTCATCGGCGATAGCTTGCCCGGCCTGAAGCGCGTTTTGCGCGCCGAGGTCGATGTGGAGCGAAGCTTCTGGCTCGTCGTCCATCGCGACATGCGGCGTCTCGCCCGCATCGAGGTTTTCATCAACTGGTTGCGCGGCGAGGTCGCGGATGCGCAACCTCTGCTGCTCGGCGCGATTCGGGAGGGTTGATCATGGCCTCAGGCCAAACAGGCACGTTTCGGCGTCGCATCGAAATCACCACCCGTGAGATGCCCGACGGCAATTCGCAGGCACGCTGTGTCGTCGAGGATGACTTTCACCATTTCCGCGTCGTCGTGAGCGCGCGGGAAGGCCGGGTCGTGGCGATTTCCAACGATGCGCTGCGCTCGCCCAATACGCTGTGCGATGCTGCGGGCGGGCGGCTGCATGAACTGATCGGGACCGCGCTCGACCCCTCCTGCGCGGCGGTGCAGACCGCGACCGACCAGTTCCAGCAATGCACGCACCAGTTCGATCTGGCCGGGCTTGGGGTTGCGGCGCTGGCGCTCGGGCGGCCGCGGCGGGTCTATCAAGCGACCATCCCCGATCGCGCCGAAGATGGCCGCACGATCGCGGCGCTCGATGTCGACGGTATGGAGGCGCTGCGCTGGGAGGTGAACGAGATGACGGTCGAGGCGCCCGAGCCTTACGCCGGCCACTCGCTGGGTGCGGGTTTCACGCGGTTCACGCGGAGCCTGCCTTGTGACGAGGCGGAAGCCGCGCTGGTCCTGCGCCGGGCGCTGTTCGTCAGCCAGGGCCGAAAATACGATACCGAGTTTCTGGAGAGATCCGGGCCGGTCGGCGGCTGCTGGGCGTGGCAGCCGGAACGGATGGACACGCTGCGCCGACTCCCCGAGAACCGCATCAGCTTCTCGGACCGTGCCGAGGCGCTTCTCGTGGGCGATGACGACTGGCTCGCGTTTCGAGTCTGATCGCTATTCGTCGAAGCCGACGAACACCACCGCCTCGTCGATCGGCTTGCGCTCTGACAGCACGGCATTGGCGGGGAAAGTTTCTTCGGGCCAGCCCAGCGCGATGCTTTTCATGATCACCTGATGGTCGGGGATGCCGGCCGCTTCGCGGACCACCGGTGATTGCATGATCCCCTGGCTGTTGATGACCGTGCCCAGCCCGCGCGACCATGCCGCGTTCACCAGCGCATTGGCGAGCGCGCCGCAGTCGAACGGAGTGTCGTCGCTGTCGGCCAGCTCGCGGTCGTACGTCACGATCACGCAGACCGGCGCGTCGAACTGGCGGAAGCCGCGCAACATCCAGTCCTCGCGGCGCTCCTTGTCCTCGCGCGCGATTCCCATCGCGATGAACAGCTGCTTGGCGACGCCCACCTGCCGCTCGCGGTGGCGACCGGCGAACGGCGATCCCGCGCGGAACTCGCGCGATTCGGGCACGCCGGCGACCATCCGCTCGACATTCCCCGCGCGGATCAGGTCGAGCGGCCTGCCCGAAATGACGTAGAGATTCCATGGCTGGCTGTTGTACGAAGAGGGCGCGCGCATCGCGAGGCCTACGATCTCGCGGATCAGCGCTTGCGGGACCGGATCGGGCTTGTAGCCGCGGATGCTGCGGCGCCCGAGGATGACTTCGTCGTATTCCAACCCTGCTCTCCGAGACCTTCCGAGGACCATGGCGCAAGGGCCGGCGCGAGGTCCACGGGCATCCCGGCGAGCGCGCCGCGGGATAAGCCGCGCTACCCGTTCAGTCAGCCGTCTGCGTTCGGCTGCACAGCGGCTTGCGTGCTTTGTCGAGAATTGGCGCGGGGGTGACCCTAACAGTGACACTGTCCCCCGATCGGAGCTCCCGTCCATGTCGTTCGAGTTGAACCGCAAGCTGGCCCAGGCACCCTCAGTGCTGCCGACCAAGGCGACCGTGGATCCGGTCACGGCTGATATCATCCGCGGCGCGTTCGAAACGGTGTGCTTCGAGGCCGCGACGCATCTGGGCCGCGCGGCGTCGTCTCCGATCATCAACCAGTCGAACGAGCGCAACGCCGCGATCGTCGACAGCCATGGGCGCCTCGCGATGGGGGCTATCGGCACGCCGCACCTGACGTTCGTCTCGCAGCTGACCGTTCGCTACGGCCTGATGCTGCAGGACGAATACGAGTGGGGTCCGGGCGACGTCTTCCTCGGCAACGATCCCGATGCCGGCGGCGGGCACTTGCCCGACTACAACGTCTATGGCCCGGTCTACGACGAGGCTGGCGAACTCGTGGTCTGCATCGCGCTGCAGGCGCACCAGGGCGACACCGGCGGCAAGGACCCCGGCGGCTTCACGCTGGAGGCGACCGACATCTTCACCGAAGGGCTCGCGATCCCGTGTCTGAAGCTGGTCCATCGCGGCGAGAAGCGCCGCGACGTGATCCGGCTGGTCGAGCGCAACAACCGCTTCGCCACTTTCGCCGGCGATCTCGCCGCGATGATCGGCGGTGTGCAGCAGGGGGTCAAGCGGATCGAGGCGCTGATCGCGCGCTACGGCACCGACACCATCCGCGCCGCGATCAATCACTCGATCGAACACACCGAGAAGCGCTTCCGCGAGGAAGTCACCGGCTGGCCCGACGGCACGTACGGGGCGACGGTGTTCATCGACCACGACACCGCCGGCACCAAGGACATCCGCGTGCAGGTCGCCTGCAAGGTCGCGGGTGACCAGCTCACGGTCGATCTCACCGGAACCGACGACCGCGATCACCTGATCGGCGTGTGGAATACGTACGCCAACAGCCGCGGCTACATCATGACGCAGCTCGCCGCCGCGATCGATCCGGGCATCGTCAAGAATGAGGGGCTGTTCAACGCGGTCGAGATCGTGATCCCCGAAGGCTGCATCGCGCATCCGCCGCCGAACAAGCCCGCTGCGCTCGGCAGCTTCCATCCTGCCTGCGAGATCACCGAGGCGGTTTGCGTCGCGCTCAGCGCGGTGGTGCCCGAGCGGTCGGCGCCGCAAGTCTACAAGATCGGCATGCCCAACGCCGTGATCGGCGTCGATCAGAAGGGGTTGATGTGGATGGACCAGGGCGTCGATTGCCGTTCGATGGACGTCAACGCGGTGCAGGGCATCGACGGCTGGGGCTCGTGCCCGGTCAGCCTCGGCAATATCCTGCTGAGCCAGGCCGAGGATTCGGAGAGCCGCTATCCGGTGCTCAACCTGTCGCGCGAATTGGCCATCGACGGCGAGGGCGCGGGCCGCTGGCGCGGGATGCCGGGCAGCCGCAACGTCAAGCAGGTGCTCGCGCCGGTGTCGGCAATGGCGTGGATGGTTTCGAGCGCGCATCCGATTTCGGGAATGTGCGGGGGGGACGCGGGCAGCCCCTACGTCAACCATTTCGAGGTCGGCAGCGAAAACGAGCGCCAGATCGATCTGATCGCCTCGGCGCAACTGCCTGTCGGCGCGGTCATCGCCTATCAGCACGGCGGCGGCGGCGGGTTCGGCTCGCCGCTGGAGCGCGACCCGGACGCAGTGCGCGACGACGTGCTCGACGAACTGGTCAGCATCGGCAAGGCGCGCGCCGTCTATGGCGTGGTCCTGACCGGCACCCGCGACGAATACGACCTGGCGGTCGATGTCGCGGCGACGAGGGCCCTGCGCGCGCAGCTCGCCGAGAGTCGCCAGCTCGAAGCCGCAGAATAACAGCACGGCCACGCGACAAGCATAATTTGGGGGTAGGATGGCGTATCGGGTCGGTATCGATATCGGCGGGACTTTCACGGACTTCGCCATGCTCAAAGGCGATGCGGTGGTGCTGTACAAGAACCTCTCGACGCCCGAGGACCGCTCGCTGGGCGTGATGAGCGGCCTCGCGCGGCTCGCCGAGATGGAAGGGCGCGCGCTTCCCGATTTCCTCGGCGATTGCGAGGCGATCGTTCACGGCACCACGGTGGCCGACAACACGCTGATCGAGATGAACGGGGCGGTCACCGGCCTGATCACGACCGAGGGCTTTCGCGACGAGATGGAATATCGCCGCGGCTTCAAGGAGGACATCTGGGACGTGCGGCTGGCCCCGCCGCCGCAGATCGTGCCGCGCCGGCGCCGGCTCACTGTGCCCGAGCGGGTGCTCGCGGATGGCACGATCCACGCCCCGCTCGAGGACGATGCGATCCGCGAGGCGTGTCGCCGGTTGGCGAAGCAGGATGTCGAATCGGTTGCCGTCTCTTTGCTGTTCTCGTTCCTGAATCCCGTGCACGAGCGGCGCATTGGCGCGGTGGTCAGGGAGGAACTGCCGAACGCGCAGATTTCGCTCTCGCACGAAGTCCTGCCGCGCGGGCCCGAGTACGATCGGACTTCGACGACGGTCGTCAACGCTTACGTCGCGCCCAAGGTCACCGCCTACCTCGAGCGGCTGGTCACGCGGCTGCGCGAGGGCGGTTATAGCAACCAGCTGATGGTCATGCAGGCCAGCGGCGGCGTCAGCACGGTCGATTACATCGAAGGCGCGCCGGTCCGCGTGCTCGCCTCGGGACCGGCGGGCGGCGTGGTCGCGTCCGCCTATGCGGGCCGCGCCAAGGGCGTGAAAGACCTGCTGTGCGTCGACATGGGCGGCACGTCTTACGACATGTCGCTGGTCATCGACGGCGAGGCGCCGGCCGAAGCGGGCTGGAACATGCACCACCGCTATCTCGTCGGCGTGCCGATGGTGAAGGTGGAGACGCTGGGCGCGGGCGGCGGCTCGATCTGCCAGATCGTCAACGGCGCGCTGCAGGTCGGTCCCGCAAGTGCCGGATCGTCACCGGGTCCGATCTGCTACGGAAGGGGCGGTACGCGCCCGACGGTGACCGACGCGCTGCTGATGCTCGGTATCCTCTCGGCCGATGCAGGCTTCGCGGGCGGAGACTTCCGCCTGAGCCGCGATGGCGTCGCCGAGGCATTTGCCGAACTCGGCCGTCCGTTCGGACGCAGCGCCGAGGAGGCGGCGTTCGACTGCTGGCGGATCGTCAACGCCAGCATGACCAATGGCGTCCGGCGCACCACCGCGGGCAAAGGCATCGACCCGGCGGGCCTGACGATGCTCGCCTATGGCGGCAATGGCCCCGCATTTGCGGGCGTGCAGGCCGAAGAACTCGGGATCATGCGGGTGCTGGTGCCCAAGGCCTCGCCGGCGTTCTCCGCATTGGGAACGCTGGTGGCGGACCCGACGGTGGACGAGGAACGATCGTTCATCGCCTCTGCCGAAGCGCTCGATCCCGCGCGGTTGAAAGGGCTCTGGCGCGAACTTGGCGACAAGGCTGCAGGCGTGCTCGAAGGCGCGGGCTTCGCGCGCGACCGGATCGAGGCGCGGTATCAGCTCAACATGCGCTATCCCGGCCAGAACTTCGCGCTGACGTTCGATCTCGCTCAAGGTGCGCTCGGCGATCTGGACTTCGCCGACGATGGGCTGGGCGCGAAGGCGATCGCCCTGTTCAACGCGCGCCATCAGGAAGAATACGGCCACATCCGCGAAGGCGAGCTTCCCGAAACGACCGGCGTGCGGCTGGTCGCGCGGGTCCACACATCCAGCCCGGCGATGACCGGCGGATTCACTTCGCCCGCGCAGACGATCGAACCCGCCGGAGAACGCCTCGCCAACCTCGGTCAGGGCGCTACATCCACGCCGGTTTATCGCGGCGGCGATCTCTTGCCCGGCGCGATGGTCACCGGCCCCGCGATCATCGCGGAAAGCTTCACCACGATCGTCGTCTATCCGCGCTGGCGCTGCGTGGTCGACGATGCCGGCGACTACGACCTGCGCCGCGTCGATGGCGAGGTTACCTGAGGCTGCGATACTTCTGCGGCGTCGTCCCGGTCCAGCGCTTGAACGCCCGTCCGAAGCTCGTCTGCTCACCGTAGCCGAGCCATTCGGCGATCTCCTCGAGCGTCGCGTCGGGGCGCTGGAGGTAGGATTTGGCGAGCATGATGCGGGTCTGCTCGGCCAGCTGACTGAAGCTCGTATCCTGGCTGGCGAGGTGGATCTGCAGGCTGCGCACCGACATGCCCAGCTTCTCCGCGCAGCGCTCGATCGCGCAGTGGCCGAACGGCAACGCGCCGCGAATGTAGTGGCGCACCTGGTCTACCAAGGTTCCCCGGTTCGCCTGCTTGACCCGGTCGAGATAGCCGCCGAGCAGCCGGTAGAGCAGGCGGTTGGCGCTCAGGAGCGGCGCGTCGAGCGCTTCGCGCGCAAAGCCGATTGCATTGATCGGCGCACGCACCCGTACCGGACAAGCGACGATCTTCTCGATCTCGCCGACGTCGGCCCGCCGGGTGTCGACCGCGAGTTCCAGGTAGCTGAGTTGGAAGCCCGGCCCGCCCAGCGCGCGCAGAAGCTTCAGCTGAAGCAAGGCCGCCTGCAGGTTGGCCTGATCATTGACCCCCATGTCGTGGACCACGCTCCAGCGCAGCTCCGCGGCGCGCTCGCCCTCGACCAGTTCGGGCGAGGCTTCGGGCGAATGGATGATCGGGATATAGTCGGTCAGCGCCACCAGCGCGGTGCGCATGTCGGGCGAGGCGCGGCACAGCGCGGTGATGCAGCCGAACACTTCGGGCTGCTGTCCCTGCGCCAGGTGCAACCCGAACAGCGGATCGTCGAGCACCGAGCTGCAGTGCTCGAACACCTCGATCAGCGCCTGCGCGTCGACATGCGTATCGGGGTCGGACAGCGCGTGGCTGCCGATTCCGTGGCGGTCGAGGATCCGGTGCGGATCGGCGCCGGCCTTGCGCAAGTATTGGGAAAAGCCCTGAAAGTTGGCAGCGCGCATCTGTCCCGACGCGGGTGTCGCGTCGAGCGGGCCGTCGAGCTCGAAGAACAAATGTTCAGCCATCGTCCTGTCCCTCTGCCATGCCTCGCAAGGCCGGCAATTGACCCGAATGTTACAGCGATCTCAGGGCCGCGTCCAATGTCGATGTGACTGCACCCAGTGCCTAGCCGCCGACCATCAGCGGTGGCAGCACCCGCGAAAGCAATAAGGCCGAGAGGAACGCGCGATGCCGATGATGAGCCCCGACCAGCACCGTGAGGAAGCCCGGAAGCATGTGCGTTACGAGAAGGACGTCAAACGCCGCATCGCCACGATCACGTTCGACCGCCAGCTTCGCGGCAACTCGACCACGATCGGCATGCGGATGCTTTACGCGGATTACGTGCATCACGCGAATATCGACGACGAGGTCAAGGTGCTCGTGATCCGCGGCGAGGGGCAGGATTTCGGCACCGGCGGCGACATCGACGAGCACGGCGACATGTATCTCCATCCCAAGGACGGCGAGAACTTCCTGCCCGACCTTGAGATTACCGATCCGAGTGTGAAGTACCCTCCGGCCGGATCGTATCGCTACCTGTTCGGTCTCACCGACCATTACTCCCGTTCGCGCGCGGGCCAGCGCCCGCTCCAGGAATTCAAGAAGATCAGCATCATCGAGGCCAAGGGCTATTGCTATGGCTGGCACTTCTACCAGTGCGGCGATGCAGACATGATCGTCTCTTCGGACGACGCCCTGTTCGGCCATCCCTCGTTTCGCTACGCCGGCTGGGGACCGCGGATGTGGACGTGGCTGGAGATGATCGGATACCGCCGCTTCTCGGAAATGCTGTTCACCGGCCGGCCATTCACCGCCGCCGAAATGGACAAGTGCAATTTCGTGAACAGCGTGGTCCCGCGTGACCAGCTCGAAGCCGAAGTCGAGAAATACGCCGATGCCTGTTCGCGCACTCGCCCGCTCGACGTGGTGGTCGCGCAGAAGACCTTGCTCGAAGCCTACAAGCAGTACCGCGGCGAGTACCTGGGCACGCTCCTGACCGGCTGGCTCGAAGGCATGCTGCCGGCGATGAAGCCCGATTCCGACACGACGGTCGATCTGGCCGGCGGCGCGTTCGACCAGGGCATCGCCAAGACCGTGAAGAACAACGATCGCAACTATCCGCCCGACTGGCGCCTCAGCCGCGGCGGCCGCGCCGCCAACGACTGATCCTTGCGGGGGCGGGCAGGACCTTGCGCCTTCTGCCCGCGATCCTTCGCGTGGTGCATGCCCGCGGGGTTGTCCCTTGCGGTAAACCCGCGTTTCCATGCCGGCAATGATCGGCGGTTTTCGAGAGGGCGCCGATGCCTGAGACCTTGTTCGCGCTGGACCGCGCCAACGCCCGCAATTGCCAGGAGCTGTTTCGCGGCGATCGCGGGCTCGAATACTATCACGGCGATTTCTGGGTGGAGGACGGTGGGCTGGTCCAGGCGACTGCCGAACGCAAGTCGGTCGGCCCGCATTCGATCATCCTGGTCCGCTCGGCGATGCGCCAGTTCTTCCGGCGCACGCAGAAGCACATCCGCGAGGATGCGAGCGACATCTCGGTGCTCTGGTTCGTCCGCCGTGGCCGGCTGGTGTTTTCGAACCAGTGCGGCAACCAGCAGGTCTCGCCCGGCGAGTTCCTGATCAGCCGATCGACCTCGCCGTTCTTCATCGAATTGCAGCCCGACGAGCGCGGCACGCACGAAGTGCTCCACGTGACCGTGCCGACTCATCTGCTGCGCAGCCACGTGGTGCAGGAGATCGCCGCCAGCCTCTACCTGCCGGTCTCGCGTCCCGAGCTCACGATCGCCGAAACCATCCTGGCCGGCGTGTTCGCCGCCGATGCTTCGATGGGCGCGGACACCGCGCGCGTGCTGGTCGAAGCCGCGCTGACCGCGATCGGCGATGCCCTGCGTGCCTGCGAATCCGCGCTTCCCGCACGGCAGACCATGACCGAGCGGCGGCTCGAGGAAGTGCTGCGCTTCGTCGAGGTGCATTTGTCCGATCCCAACCTTTCTGCCGCGCTGGTTTCGCGCAGCTGCGGGATTTCGCCACGCTATCTCTCGTTCCTGCTCAGGCTGCACGGCCGCTCGTTCTCTGCACTGGTGTGGGAGCAGCGCATGGAAATCGCGCGGGCGTGGCTGGCGAGCACCAGTCCGCACGACATCTCGATCAGCGAGATCGCTTATGGCACGGGCTTCAAGAGCCCCGCGCATTTCAGCCGCATGTTCAAGCGTGTGTTCGAGGTCAATCCGAGCGATTACCGCACCGCTCCGCAAGGCGTGCCGACGGGTGGATTCCACGAATTTCCATCCCAAGACCTCCTAACGATCCAGTGATCCGCGGCACGCCCCGCCCGGGCAAAGGGGTCTGCCGCAAGGGTCATTCCAGCGGCTCGGCCACCGTTGGTAAGACGCCGGATGGGAGAGCCATAAACGTGACCAGCCAGAACCATTGTCCGTCCGCCCGCATGTCGCGGTGCTGGCGGTGAGTGACACGCAGCAATTCGATGTCGTCGTCGTCGGATCGGGTGCGGCGGGGGCGATGGCCGCGCTTCGGGCGAAGGATCTCGGCCTGTCGGTGCTGATCATCGAGAAGGCGCACAAGTTCGGCGGCACCTCGGCGACTTCCGGGGGCGTGATGTGGGTGCCCAACCACAAGCTCAATTCGCCCGATGACGACAGCCGCGAGGAAGCGCTGACATACCTCGACGCGATCTGCCGCGGCGTGCAGCAGCGCGACCGGCTCGAGACCTACGTCGATGAGGCGCCGCACATGCTGCAGTACCTCAAGGGCACCGGCGTGAAGTTCGAAGTCGGCGTCTGGCCGGATTATTATCCGGAAAAGCCGGGCGCGCGGTCCGATCGCTCGATCGTCTGCCCCACGTTCGACGGGCGCGAACTGGGCGATGATCGCTATCCGCTGATGCGTGAGCAGTTCAACCGCTTCAAGCTGTTCGGCCGTTATGCGATGGATCTCACCGAGACCTTCAGCCTGATGATGCAGGCCAAGGGCTGGCGAAAGACCGTCGTCACGATCCTGCGACGCTACTGGACCGACCGGTCGAGCCGCAAGGTCAGCAAGCGCGACCGGCGCTTCACGATCGGCGCAGCGCTGATGGGGCAGATCTTCAAGCAGTTGTTCGATCGCGGCGTGGAGCTGCGTCTGGAGACCCGACTCGAAACGCTGCAGGTCGATGCCGGCGGCGCGGTCACCGGGGTCGAGGTCAGCAATTTCGGGCGGCATTATACGATCGGTGCGCGGCACGGCGTCGTGCTGGCGGCGGGCGGTTTCGAGTGGAATCAGGAGCTGCGTGACCGGTTCTACGCGGTCCCCGGCCTGACCCGTCATTCCTCGACGCCCGAGGATGCCAATCGCGGCGAAGCGCTGATTGCGGCCGAGACCATCGGCGCCTCGCTCGAACACACCGAGGAAGGCTGGTGGATCCCGACGATGACGCTGCCGATGAAGGGCGCGTCGAACTTTCACGAGATCCATCAGGCCGCGTTCGATGTCGGGCGGCCGCACAGCGTCTGCGTCAACCGCAACGGCGTGCGCTTCGTCGACGAGGCGATCGGTTACGACCAGTTCGGCCAGGCGATGGTCGACGATCAGCTTGCGACAGGCGCGAATTGCCCGTGCTGGCTGGTGTTCGATGCCGATTTCCGCGCCAAGTTCAGCGCCGGCGGGTTCATGCCCACGGTTCTGATGACCGATGCCAAAGTGCCCTCCGACTGGTGGGACCACTACGTCTTCCGCGCCGACAGCATCGCCGCGCTCGCGGCCAAGATCGCCGTTCCGGCGGGGCCGCTGGGCCAGACCGTCGCCAACATCAACGAATATGCCAAAACCGGCGTCGATCCCGAGTTCGGCCGGGGCAGCAACGCATACGACCAGATGTTCGGCGATCCAGAGTGCAAACCCAATCCGTGCATCGGGCCGATCGCCAAAGGGCCGTTCTATGCGGTGCCGATCAACAACGGCGATCTCGGCTCGAAAGGCGGCCTGCGCGCCGATTCGCGGGCGCGGGTGCTCGACGGAGCAGGCGCGCCAATCCCCGGTCTGTATGCGGCAGGCAACAATTCGGGGAGCCCGTTCGGCCTGACTTATCCGGGCGCTGGGGCGACGATCGGGCCGGCGTTGACCTTCGGCTATCTGGCGGCAAACGACATCGCCGAGCGGAGCGCGAACCAACGCTGAAGAAGCATCACCAGATCGCGCGACGTTCCTTCAGACCGGCGAACTCGTCTTCCGACAAGCCTAGAACATCCCGGAACACATAGTCGTCGTGCTCGCCCAGAAGCGGCGCGCCTCGGGTGATGGCGACCTCGTCCGGCTCCATGCGCCAGGGCGCGCCGACCACCGGCCGGACCTCGCCGTTGCCATTCTCGACGAGACGGTAGGCCTGCCGGTCCCACAGCGCCGGATCGATAGCGAGCGCCATCGAACTCGCACTCGGGTAGGCCGCGACACCGAGCAGCCGCAGCCGTTGGCCCAATTCAGCGGCATCCTCGCTACAGGTCAACGCGCCGATCGCCTCGTCAAGCGCATGGTGGTTGGCGATCCGACCGGCATGGTCGGCAAAGCGCGGATCGTCGGCCAGCGCCGCGTCGCCGAACGCGCCGGCGAGCGTCTGCCATTCTGCATCGCCCTCGCAGGCGATGCTGATCCAGCCCTGATCGGCACATGGATAGACTCCGTGTGGACTCAGGTCCGGATGGAAATTGCCGCGATGCCGCGGTTCCTCGCCGGTCACCGCGCAGGCGAACAGGCTGTCGCCGATCAGGCTCGAGATCGTCTCGACCGCCGAGAGATCGACGAATTGACCCTCTCCGGTGCTCTCGCGGTGGTGCAGCGCGGCAACGGCGGCGAGCGCGGCGGCGGCGCCAACCGAGGTGTCGCCGTAGCGGATGTTCATGCCCCGGGGCACTTCGCCCTCATGGCCCACCAGATAGTTGAGCCCGCCGATCGCGGCGAAGCACGGCGCATAGCCGGTCTGATAACCGAGCGGGCCTTCGTTGCCGAACATCTTGATCGAGACGTGGATGATGTCGGGCTTGATCGCCTTGAGTTCGGGATAGGACAGCCCGAGCTTTTCCATCGCCTGCGGTCGCAAGTTGTCGAGCACGATGTCGCTGGTCGCGATCAGCGCCCTGAGCTGCGCCAGCCCTTCTTCGGACTTCAGGTTGAAACGCGCGCTCAGCACGCCGGTGTTGTGGCTCAGGAAATAGGGGGCGTGCTCGATATCGACGCCGCCGTACGCGCGCATCTCGTCGAGCGCGCCCGAGCTTTCGATCTTGATCACCTCGGCGCCCAGCATCGCCAGCATCTTGCCGGTATAAGGCCCGGCCCAGACCTTTGCGATCGCCACCACGCGCACGCCGGCGAGCGGGCCTCCCGATGCTTTGTCGCTCATGGCTGCACGTCCGTTTGATCCTGCCCGATCCCGGGCGCCTCACGCTCCAGCCGTACCGGCGATGCGCTCATGCGATAGCCGACGGTCGGGTAATCGGCCGCGCCGAGCGCTGGACCGGCGAGCCGCTGGAAGAACCCGCGATGCCGATATTGCGGATTGCCCAGCAGGTCCGAAGGCGTGCCGACCGGAACCAGCGGCAGCCCGAGCTTCTGCGCCTGTTCGGAGATAAGCGATTTGTACTTGGACGCGACCCAGGGGCGAAACCGCTCGCGGAGTTCGGCAACGCGATCCGGCGTGCAATGGAACTCGAGCCAGTCTTCGGGAAACGCGGCGGCCCACGCTGGCTGATCCATCAGCGCCAGCAAGGCGCGCCAGTGAACGCGCGTGGTCATGAACAAGTATACGAAACCATCGGCACAGGCGAACGAGGAGGCGGGGCCGCCCATGTCGTAGCGCCGCCGTGACTGGCTGGGTTCGTCATCGCCGGCGAGCACGCGGCCGAGCACGACATCGGCGCGGCTAAGCTGCACTTCGACTTCGGCAAGATCGATGAACTGGCCTTCGCCGGTGCGGCGTTGACGGTAAAGCGATGCCGCCGTGGCCAGCGCGGCGTCGATGCCGCTCTCATAAGCCTGCATGAACCGCCCGGCTCCTGCCAGGGGAATGTCGTCCGGCGCTGCCTCGCTCGGCGAGTGCCATGCCCAGCCGCCGGCATTGGCGATGTTTATCGGATGCGCGACGTGGCGGTCGGGCGGAGCATCCTGTCCGAACGGCGTGATCGCGCAGTGGACGAGCCGCGGAAAGGCTTGCCGCACCGCCGCCGGAGCCAGATTGTGCGCCGTGCACCAATCCGGCGTGTGATCGTCGAGCAGCGCATCGGCGCGTGCGAGAAGCCGGTCGAGTGCCGAACGGTCACGCGCGTTCGCAAGGTCGAGCACCACCGACTTCTTGTTGGTGTTGCAGTATGCGAACACCGTGCTCTCGCCGTTCATGTGTGGGCCGTAGCGGCGCGTGGGCGAGCCGCCCGGGCGCTCCACCTTGATGACCTCCGCCCCGAAATCGGCGAGCAGCTTGCCGGTGTATTCTCCGGCCACCCGCTCGCACAGTTCGACGATCGTCAGGCCTTTCAAGGCGGTCACAGCACTTGCCCGTCATCGATGGTGAAGGTTGCGCCCGTCACTTGCCGCGAGCGGTCCGAGCACAAGTAGAGCACCATGTCGTCCAGCGCCGACGGTTCGAGCATCCGCCTACGCGGAAGTGCCGCGATTGCTGATTCGCTGGCGGGCGATCGGTACCATGCGTCATTGATCGGCGTATGGACCCACCCGGGCTGAACCGTGTTCACGTTGATCCCCTGCCGCGCCCATTCCTTGGCGAATTGCCGCGCGAGATGCGCGATGCCCGCCTTGCTCGCGGCATAAGCCGCATCGCCGGTGTGGTTCTGTTCGGCGGAGATCGAGCCGATGAAGACAACGCGGCCGGCCTCATGCTCGCGGCTGCTTGCGGCGATCAGGCGCCGTGCGCCTTCACGCGCGACGAGGTAGGTGCCCAGCAGGTTGGTCTCGAACGTCTGGCGCAGCTGCGCGGCCGAAACCTCGGTCGAGCGGCCACCGTGAGCGACACCGGCATTGCAGACGATCGTGTCGATGGTGCCGAACCGCGCTTCCGCCGCATCGAAACACGCGCTGACCGAACCTTCGTCGGTCACGTCCAGCGGCAGGCCAGCCGCCTCCATCCCCAAAACCTCCAGTTCGCTTGCGATATCGCGCACGGCGCTCTCTCGGCGCGCACCGAGCACGACGCGAGCGCCGGCCCGAGCGAGGAGCCTTGCGAACCCCTCGCCAAGCCCTGATGAGGCGCCGGTGACCAGCGCCGTTCTTCCGGAGAGTTCTCCCATTGGCAGAAAACGATAGTGCGCGGCCGCGCGCTGCCAATGACTGATGCCGCAGGATCGGTGGTCCCTGCTCGCCCGTTTCGCGTCGGCTCTTTTCGTGGCGCAGCCGTTGGTGCATGACCTGCCCGCAGGGAGATAGCGATGACGAGCGGAATACGGCTGGTCCTGACAGACACCAATGGAAATACCCGTACGATCGAAGACGCGGCGGTCGGCAGTTCGCTGATGGAAGTCGCGCGCGAGAACGATGTCGAGGGCATTCTCGCCGATTGCGGCGGCGCCTCCTCATGCGCCACGTGCCACGTTTACGTCGGCGAAGCATGGCTTGAGACGGTGGGCGCGCCGGACGAGATCGAGGAAGCCATGCTCGACATGGTGGAAGACGTGCGGCGTCCGACGAGCCGCCTCTCTTGCCAGATCAGGCTGTCCGCGGCGCTCGACGGGCTCGAGGCGACGGTCGCGCCACCGTTCTGAAAGGCCGCGAACGGCGCCGGGTTACGCCTCCGGGCAAGCTGGCACGGCCCGAAGTCATTTGCACGTCGGCGGTGATGGCTCAAACGCTACCCATAGGATGCGATCGCCGCCTTTCATGAGGCCGGCATTGCAACGGGAGATTAGCGAGCCATGGCCACCGCACCCAGCGACGCGCTCGACGAGCGGCAGACCGCGCCGACCGCAGAGGAGCAGCGGCTGATTGCCGAGGCGACTCTGCTCGAACCTGCGGTCCACAAGCATCCGCGCGCATTCTACACCGCGATGCGCAAGCTCGATCCGGTGCATTATGACGAAAAGCTGGAGATGTACCTGATCTCGCGCTGGGAGGACATCCAGACGATCCAGCGCGATCCGATCACCTATTCGGTCGACCACGGCTATCACAACCAGCAGGCGAAGGGCTTCGCCGAGGAATTCCGCCGCATCCTCGAGGAGCAGGGTGGCGGCTATTTTCCCGACGCGATCATGTCCGATCCGCCGTACCACACGCGCATCCGCCGCCTGCTCGAAAAGGCGTTCACCGCGCACCGCGTAAAGGAGCTCGAACCGCGCATCGCGAAAGTCGTGGAGGACCTGATCGAGAGCATCGCCGACAAGGGTGCGATGGACGCGGTGCAGGACTTCGCGATTCCGCTGACCACGCGGATCATCTGCGAGCAGCTCGGCCTCGACTGGGACATGAAGGACCGCATCCAGCGCTGGTCGACCGCGGTGACCGCGCAGATCGGCCGGATGCAGAATCGCGAGGAGATGCTCGGCCACGCGCGCGAGATCTGCGACCTTCAGCAATACCTGATCGCCAAGATGCACGAGCGTGAGGCCGATCCGCGCGAGGACATGATCTCCGACATCGTCCACGCCAAGGACGGTGAGGGCGAGGAGGCGGTGCTGGCTTTCGGAGAGGCGGTGTCGCTCATCCGCGCGCTGCTGATCGCGGGCAACGAGACCACCGCGACCGCGCTCGGCAACCTCGTCTTCATCCTCTGCACCCAGCCCGATATCGCCGAGACCTTGCGCAAGTCTGCCGATGACGATCGCCTGCTCAACCGATTCGTCGAGGAACTGCTGCGGATCGAGCCGCCGGTGCGCGCGCTGTCGCGGATGACCACGCGCGAGGTCGAGCTGGACGGAACGCTTCTGCCCGAAGGCGCGCACCTGCTGCTGATGTACGCCTCGGCCAACGATCAGCCCGATGTGTTCGAAAGCCCACGCACGTTCGACATCGAGCGCAAGAACATGGTCAAGCATGTCTCGTTCGGCGGCGGCGTGCACAAATGCGTCGGGCTCGCGCTCGCGCGGATGGAGATCAAGGTTGCCGCGCGCGAACTGGTGCGCCGGCTCGGCGACTTCCGCCTGGCGATCGATCCGGAGGACATCCGCTACCTGCCGACGGTCGCGACGCGCACGATGGAAAGCTTGCCCATCACCTTCACCCGGCGGTCCTGATGCCGGGCGATCTCGAAGGCAAAGTCGCGATCGTCACGGGCGGCGCGGGCGGGATCGGCCGCGCGAGCGTCGAGCTGTTCGTAGCGCACGGCGCGAAAGTCGTGATCGCGGACCTGAACGACGATGCGGGTCAGGCGCTCGCCAAGGCTTGCGGAGCGGCGGCGATCTACCAGCGCACCGACGTGGCACAGCGCGAGCAGGTGCAAGCGCTGGTCGACCGCGCGGTTCGCGACTTCGGGCGCCTCGACGTGATGTTCAACAATGCCGGCATATCGTGCGCGGCGTTCCCGAGTTTTCTCGACGATACGCTCGAAGACTTCGAGCGCGTCACGCGGGTGAACCTGCTGGGCCCGATGATCGGCACGCAGGCGGCGGCGCGGGTCATGCGCGCGCAAGGTGAGGGCGGGGTGATCCTCAACAACGCCTCGATCGCCGGGCTGCTCGCGGGACAGGCGATGATGACCTACCGCGCCACCAAGGCCGGACTGATCCAGTTCAGCAAGTCGGCGGCGATCGACCTCGCGCAGTACGGCATTCGCGTGAACTGCCTGGCGCCCGGACACATCCGCACGCCGATGAGTTCGTTCGAACAGGGTGTGGATCGGGACAATGTCAGCACATTGGCGACCGAGATCGACGCGATCTACCTCTACAACCAGCCGCTCAAGCGCCGCGGCCAGCCACAGGACGTTGCCGAAGCCGCGCTGTTCCTCGCCAGCGACCGGGCGTCGCAGATCACCGGCGTGACCCTGCCGGTCGAGGGCGGCGTCACCGCGGGCGATCCGGTCAACCACCTGGCCGAGATCCTCGCGGCCCGCACGCGCATTCTGGGCGCGTGAGCGGAGAGGGCGGTTGGACAGGATCGATCGGCTTGAGGCGATAGAGGCGATCCGCATCCTCAAGGCGCGCTACTTCCGCTGCATGGACACCAAGCGCTTCGACGAGTTGCACGAGGTTTTCGCCGATGATTTCAAGGTCATCAGCCCGTCGGGCGAGGTTTGGATCGAGGGTGGCGCCGCTTTCGCCGAGAGCTTGCGAAACTCGCTCCAGCATTCGGTCTCGTGCCATCAGGGCTTCTCGCCCGAGATCGAGGTGATCGATCGCGATAACGCGACCGCGATCTGGCCGATGCAGGACATCATCGTGTGGCAGGACCGCCATCCGCGCGAAGGGTGGAAGGCGATCACCGGCCGCGGCCACTACCACGATACCTATCGCAAGGTCGGCGGCCGCTGGCGCATCGCGACGCTCTCGCTCCATCGCCTCCGTCTCGACATCGAAGAGTGAGCAGCGCTCTTCAAGACCGATCCCCGAAAGGTTCATGCTTCATGTCGCTCCAGACCGCCGCGCTCCCGGTTGCCGACCGATTTTCGGACGCGCGCGACGACGATCCCTACTGGAATGAGAGCGTGTGGTTCTCGTTCAACAAGCCGGACGAGAAGATCAACGGCATCATCCATTACTATTTCCGGCCCAACATGGGCATGCTGAACGGTGGGCCGATCCTGTGGCAGCCGGACAGGAACTGCTTCTGGAACTGCCTGTTCTTCGACTGGGCGCATCTGCAGGCCCTGCCGCCCGGCGCCGAGAAATTCGACATGACCGCGGGCAACAGCCTGTCATGCCGGGTGATCGAGCCGCTGACGCGTTACGCAATCGGCTACGATCGCGAGGGGCTGAAGCTCGATCTGACGTGGGATGCGATCGGGCCGATGCACGAGCTCAAGCCGGCGCACTCGGTGCAGGAGAAGAACGCGCGGTACCACCTCGAGCAGCCGGGGCGCATGACCGGCACGGCGGAGCTGAACGGGCGGGTCATCCCGATCGACTGCCTGTCGATGCGCGACGCTTCGGCAGGGCCGCGCACCTACGACAAGATCGCGTCGGGCAGCTATTTCTGGGGGGTGGCCGATGATCGCTGCTTCCACGCGATCACCATGGGCGAGGGGCCGGTGCGCGACATCATCGGCGGGTTCATCTGGAAGGACGAGGTGATGTCGAGCCTCGTCTCGGGCACCCGCACCGCACTCGAATACGGAACGTACGGACCGAGCCGGGTACGGATCGAGGCCATCGACGGGCTCGGACGCGAGGTCGTGATCGACGGAAAGGTCGAGCAGGGCCTGATCCACACCGGCTACACCACGCACACCGTCGTGTGGTCGCTGACCGAGTGGACCTGGGACGGGGTAACGCATTGGGGCGAGCACCAGGAGTTCTGCTCCGCGCGCAAGTTTCGCGCGATCGCGCGCGGCGAACTGCCGCTCGGGCAATAACGGAGGTAGCCATGGCAGGGCAGATCGTCATCATCAGCGGCACGTCCGGATCGGGCAAGTCGACCGCCGCCGAACTTCTGGCCAAACGGTCCGAGGCGTTCTGGCTTTTGTACGGCATTGATCATTTCATGGCGGGCACGTTCCCCGCGAAGTTCGGCCATCATGGGCCGCGAGCGGGCGAAGGGGTCTATGCGCATCCGATCGACCCGAACGATCCCGATGGGCCGCTGCGCTGGAGTTTCGGTCCCGAGGGACACAAGGCTTTCGCAGCGTTCCACGAATGGATTGCATCCGCCTCGCGGCAGGGGGCCAACGTGGTCATCGATCACCTGATGATGAGCGATCCACCGATCATCCAGGACATCGTCTGGCGGCTGCAAGACCTCCCCGTGTTGTTCGTGTCTTTGACGTGTCCCTATGACGTGCTCTCGCAGCGGATCGCCAGCCGCACGATGGACAAGAAGATGCCGACCGACTTGCTCGGCGAAGACGCGGTGCGCAAGATCGTCGACCGGCTCGATCGCTTGCGTCCATGGTTCTACGAGGCGGTCTACGCCAATGACATCACCGATCTGGAGATCGATACGGTGGCGAACACGCCCGAACAGGTCGTCGAGCTGATCGAGGCGCGGTTGCAGCAAGGGCCCGGAACTGCCTTTGCGCGTTTGCGCAAAAGGTTCAGCCCGGCCGCCTGATCAGCGCTGCTTCTTGGCTGTACTTGCGGTAAAATCGGGGTCCTTGTTAGCGACCCAGTCGACAAATTTGCGCATGTTGGGGTTGGCCAGAATGCCCTCCACATCCATCCCGTGGCGCTGCAGCTCGGAATTGGTGAAGTTGGCGATCAGAGTGTTCTGGCAGATGGCGTGCATCGGCACCACATCGCGCCCGCCACGGCTCTTGGGCACCGGGTGATGCCAGACGATGGTCTTGCCCGTCTGACGTCCGCAAAGCCAACAGGACACCACCGCCACGGGGGCTTCCTCTTCCTCGCGACCCAGGTCCTCGTAGGGACCATGTTTCGAATACTTGCGGGCCATGTCTTTGCCTGAATTGCGTGAATTTGCGCGGCGTCAGGTAAGCACTGCCGCCGTCGGCGTCCACTCATACCCGAGTTCGCGCGCCACCGCTTCGTACGTCACCTTGCCCGCGTGCACGTTGAGCCCTTCGGCAAGGTACGGATTGGCCGCGAGCGCCTTCTTCCAGCCCAGGTCCGCGATCTTCAGCGCATGCGGCAGGGTCACGTTGTTGAGCGCATAGGTGCTGGTGCGCGCGACGCCGCCGGGCATGTTGGCCACGCAGTAATGCACGATGCCATCGATCACGTACGTCGGGTCGGAATGCGTGGTCGCGTGGCTGGTCTCGAAGCACCCGCCCTGATCGATCGCGACGTCGACCAGCACTGCGCCCGGCTGCATGATGCCCAGCATCTCGCGCGTGACCAGCTTGGGCGCCGCGGCGCCCGGGATCAGCACCGCGCCGATCACCAGGTCCGCGCCGCGCAGCGATTCGACGAGATTGGCGTGGTTCGAAAAATGCGTCTTGGCGCGGCTCTCGAAATGAATGCCGAGCCGTTCGAGCACTTCGGGATCGCGGTCGAGGATCGTCACGTCGGCGCCGAGGCCGACCGCCATCTGCGCGGCGTTGAACCCGACCACGCCGCCGCCGATCACGATGACCTTGCCCGGCAGCACCCCCGGCACGCCGCCCAGCAGCACCCCGCGCCCGCCGTGCGCCTTCTCCAGCGCGGTCGCGCCGGCCTGGATCGACATGCGGCCCGCGACCTGGCTCATCGGCTTGAGCAGCGGCAGCGTATGGCCCGGGCCGGTCACGGTCTCGTACGCGATCGCGGTGACGCCCGATTTCACCAGGTCGGCGGTCTGCTCGGGATCGGGCGCGAGGTGGAGGTATGTGTAAAGCACTTGCCCCTCGCGCAGCATCGCGCGCTCCGCGGCCTGCGGCTCCTTGACCTTCACCACCATCTCGCAGCCGGCGAAGATCGTCGGCGCGTCGGGTTGGATCACGCCGCCCGCCGCCTCGTAATCCGCGTCCGACGCGCCGATGCCGAGCCCGGCGCCGGTCTCGACCCACACCTCGTGGCCGTGGACGTGCAGTTCCTTGACGCTCTCGGGCGTCAGGCCGACGCGGTATTCGTGGTTCTTGATCTCGCGGACCGTGCCGATGCGCATGGGCGGAACTCCTTCATCGCCAGTCTAGACAAGATCCGGCCCGGGACAATCGATCAACCCGGCAAGCTGCCACGGGTTGCGCCGCCCGCGCCCATGTCGCAAGACGGCGCCGGGCAAATCATCCATCGCAGAAGGACGTTTTCGGGCATGAAAAAGCTGGTAGCATTCGACCTCGACGGGACCCTGGCCGAAAGCAAGCAGCCGCTGAAGGACGACATGGCGGAATCGATCGCCGATCTCCTGACCGTTGCGGACGTCTGCGTGATCTCGGGCGGCGATTGGCCGCAGTTCGAAAAGCAGGTCGCAAGCCGCCTTCCGGCGCGCGCGAACCTCGAACGGTTGTGGCTGATGCCGACCACCGGCACCAAGCTCTACACTTATCGCGACGGCAAATGGGGCGCCGTCTATGCCGAGCTGTTCTCCGACGAAGAGCGCAAGACAATCATCGACGCGTTCAACGCCTCGCTCGAAGCCACCGGCTTCAAGCCCGAGCAGACCTGGGGCGATCTGGTCGAGGACCGGGGCAGCCAGGTCACCTTCTCCGCGCTCGGCCAGCAGGCGCCGGTGGCCGAGAAGGAGCATTGGGACCCCGACTTCGCCAAGCGCCGGATCATCCAGGCCGACTTGAAGACGCGCCTGCCGGGCCTCGCGATCAACATGGGCGGCGCGACCTCGATCGACATCACGCGTGAGGGTGTCGACAAGGCCTACGGGCTCGAGCAGCTGTCCAAGCACAGCAGCTTCGAACTGGCGTCCTTCCTGTTCATCGGCGACGCGATCTTCCCCGGCGGCAACGACTATCCGCCCAAGGAGAAGCTTGGCCTCGACTGCGTCAAGGTCCGCGATCCGGGCGATACGATCAACGTCATCGCCGCGATCGTGGCGTGCCAGAAATAGCCGAGCCGGACTCGACCGAACCGGACTCGACCGAACCGGACGTGCGCGCCGCGCCGATGGAGCACGCGCACGATCCCCACGTTTCGCTCTCGCTGGAGCGGCTGGTCTATTTCTCGGACGCGGTGTTCGCGATCGCGATCACGCTGCTGGTGCTCGAGATCCATGTGCCGGAGCTGCCGCGCCATTCGCCCGACAGCGCATACTGGGACGCGCTGCTCGGGTTGTTTCCGAAGTTTTTCGCGTTCGGGCTGAGCTTCCTGGTGATCGGGCTGCTGTGGATGGCGCACCACCAGCTGTTCACGCGCGCCACGGGCTTTCACAGCAGGCTGCTGTGGCCCAACACCGTGCTGCTGATGCTGATCGCGTTCATGCCGTTCGCGACCGCGTTCCTGGGCGACAACCTCGGCGCGTTCGTGCCGGCACTGATCTACGACGTGACGCTGCTGATCGTCGGACTGGTGCAGTGGCGGCTGGCGCGGCTGATGCTGCGGCTCGGCGTCGCGCGCCCGCTGCGCCGCGGCGACCGCGGGGGCTCGCTGGCCGTCACTTTCACCGCGGCGGTGAGCATCGGCATCGCG
>CAJCHR010000354.1 GCA_903970225.1 Actinobacteria bacterium 21-64-8
CGATCCCGGTGTGGCTCGACAGCGATGTCGAAACCCTGCTCGATCGCACAGCGCGCAAGGACAACCGTCCGCTGCTCAAGGACGGCAACCCGCGCGAGACGCTGACCCGCCTGCGCGATGAGCGCCGCTGTCATTACGAACAGGCGCCGGTGCACGTGCTCAGCACCGCCGGCCCGCACGAGCGCACGGTGCACAAAGTCCTGAAAGGCATCGATGCATGGCTGTGATTCCAGTCGATATCGCCGGACGGCCTTACGAGGTTCGCGTCGGCGCGGGGCTGCTGCCGGAGCTTGGCGTCCATTGCCGCGGGCGGCTGCGCAAGCGGCTGGTGCCGATCGTCACTGACAGCAACGTCCATGCCGCATGGGGGCCGGTGGTTGAGGCCGCGCTGCTCGAAGCCGGGCATGAGGCGCGCTGGCGGATCGTTCCGCCGGGCGAGGCGAGCAAGGGCTGGGAGCAGCTTGCGGGCACGGTCGAGTGGCTGCTGGACGAAGGCGTCGAGCGCGGCGATCACATCCTTGCGCTCGGCGGCGGGATCGTCGGCGATCTGACCGGCTTCGCCGCCGCGATCCTCAAGCGCGGGTGCCATTTCATCCAGTTGCCGACGTCGCTGCTGGCGCAAGTCGACAGCTCGGTCGGAGGGAAGACCGCGATCAACACCGGCGCGGGCAAGAACCTCGTCGGCGCGTTCCACCAGCCTGCGTTGGTGCTCGCCGACCTCGATGTGCTGGGCACGCTGCCGCCGCGCGAACTGCGATCGGGATACGCCGAGGTGGTGAAATACGGCCTCATCTCGGACGCCGACTTCTTCGCATGGTGCGCCGCGAACGGCACGGCGATGCTCGGCGGTGACGCGGCGCTTCGCGAGTATGCAGTCTCCTATTCGGTCGCCGCGAAAGCAAAAATCGTTGCCGAGGACGAGTTCGAGACCACCGGCAAGCGCGCGCTGCTCAACCTGGGCCACACCTTCGGCCATGCGCTCGAGGCCGAGACAGGCTTCTCCGACAAGCTGCTTCACGGTGAGGCTGTGGCGCTCGGGATGGTGCTGGCGGCGCGTTATTCGGCGCGCCTGGGGCTGATGCCCTCAGCCAGCGCGGAGATCGTTGCCGCACATATCGGGGCGGCGGAGCTTCCCGCGACGCTGAAGGCCGCGGGCATCACTTGCGCGGGCCGGACGCTGACCGGTCACATGCTCCACGACAAGAAGATGGATGCGGGCACGCTGCCGTTCCTGCTGATGCGCGGTATCGGCGAGACGTTCCTGGCCAAGGATGTCGATCTTGCGGATGTTGCAAAATTTCTCGATGGTGAAATAAATCGAAACTGACTGACGGCGCGCTTTCGCTGAGTCGCGCGTAGTTGGTTGATGAATCACACGCGCGGTGCAGCGTACACGCGGGTTTGCAGATCGACGATGAAAAGAGCCGCCGCGATGATGACAGCGTTTCGCGATGTAGGAAAAATGCGCCGATGAGCCTCGCCGAAGCCACGCCCGAGCTGCACCTTCCGGATCACGACCGGGCGTTCCTCGGCCATCCCAAGGGCCTAGGCTATCTCTCGCTGGTCGAGGGCTGCGAGCGGTTTTCGTACTACTCGATGCAGACGCTGCTCGTGCTCTACATGGTGAAATACCTGCTGCTGCCCGAGCACATCGGCAAAGTCGCGGGGCTGAGCTGGCTGGCCGTCCACTGGTACGGCGCTTCCGGGCAGGCGCTCTCCTCCGCGATCTTCGGCGATTACACCGCACTCGTCTACCTGACCCCGATCCTGGGCGGGATCATCGCCGACCGCTGGATCGGCCGCCGCGCCGCGTTGGTCACAGGCGCGCTGGTGATGGCGCTCGGGCACTTCCTCATGGCGTTCGAGGGCAGCTTCCTGTTCGCGCTGCTCGCGCTCGTGATCGGCGTCGGCCTGTTCAAGGGCAACATCGCCGGCCAGGTCGGCGAGCTCTACAAGGACGGCGATTTGCGCCGCGCGACCGCGTTCCAGATTTTCTACATCGCGATCCAGTTGGCCGTGATCGGCGCGCCGCTGATCGCGGGTACGCTGGGCGAGAAAGTCGGCTGGCACTGGGGCTTCGGCTGTGCGGGGGTGGTCATGGTGCTCGGCCTGCTCGTCTACCTGAAGGCTGGCCCCTACCTTCCCGCCGACAACCGCCCGAAACGCGGCGCGGCGCGCGTGCCCAACCCGCCGCTGACGCGGACCGACTGGCTGCGGATCGCGGCGGTGTTCCTGCTGGTCCCCGCGATGGCGCTCGGCCTGATCATCAACAACCAGATCTTCAACGCCTATCTCGTCTGGGCCGACGCGCAGTTCGGCCTCACCTTCTTCGGCGTAACCGTGCCGACCAGCTGGATGATCACGCTGGACGCGACGTTCAGCTTCGTCACGCTGGTCGGCGTGACCGCCTTCTGGGAGTGGTATGGCAAGCGCCGCCGCGAACCTGACGAGCTTAGCAAGATGATCATCGGCGGGGTTTTCATGGTCGGGGGAGCGCTATGCCTGGTGATGGCGGCCGCCACGCAAGGCCAAGGCAAGATCGGGTTGTTCTGGCCGGTGATGTTCCACCTGCTGAACTCGATCGGCTTCGGCAACGTTCTGCCGGTCAGCCTCGCGCTGTTCACCCGCCTTGCCCCGAAGGCGATCACCGCAACGGTGATCGGGATCTACTACCTGGCATTCTTCGCCGCCAACAAGCTCGTGGGCATCATCGGCGGCTGGTATTCGACGATGGACACCGTGCATTTCTGGCTGCTGCACGTCGCCACGACGGCGACCGCGCTGGTCGCGTTCGTCCTATTCAAGCTGTTCCTGGCGCCCAGGCTGCTCGGCGACGCGCGGACCGAGGACGCCGCGCTGGGCTGAACGACCGGATCTATCGACGTCTTTGCAAGCCGCGCGATTGGGTCCAGACTTCGCCCGAAGGGTCGTAGGACGAGGGGACGACGATGGGGTTGTGGCGGCGCGAGGGCAAACGGAGCCAGGCGGGCGACTATGCCTGGGCGCACGACCCGAGCCTCAGCCAAGGCGTGATCGACGACGCTCCGCCGGGCACGGTCCTGCTCTCACGCTGGCGTCCACCGGAGCCATTCGCCGACGGCTGGCATGGCGCGGAACCCGAAGGACGCTGGACCGGCGCGGCAGCGGCGTTTCCGGTCGGCGCCGAAGACGCGTGGTCGCAGCTGCGGATCGCCTGCGTCAATCATCATCCGGTGGCACAGACCGTCGATTTCGCGCTGGGCACCGAAACGCGGCGCGCGGTCATCGCGCCGCGCGAGGATCAGGAGGTGATCTTACCGCACAGCGTTGGCGGCGAACGGCTTTCGATCACCTGCACACCGATCAAGCCGAGCACGTACGGCGCCGATGATGAGCGAGAGCTTGGCGTATTCGTCAGAAGTATCCAGATCGTCTGACGTTCAGAGCCCGGCATTCCATTCGAACACCACACTCGGGATCCCCTCGGCATCGGCCGGGTAATCGTATAGCCGATCGGTCGGCTGACCGTTCTCTAGCAGATAGCATGCATAGCCGAGCGCTCCGAGTTGATCGATGTATTCACGCGGCGACGAATTCGACACGGACATGAGCTGGGGCGCGTGGAGTTCCGACAGGATCGGCGGATGCTTGCGTGAGAGCGCCTGGGTCATGCCGCGGATGGCGCGCGGTTCGGCCCCCTCGACATCGATCTTGATGATATCGGGCGCGACATCGGGCAGCAGTTCGTCGAGACGCAGCGCGAGAACCCGCGCACGTTCGTGCCCATCGGCGATTTCGCGTTCTCCGAGGTACGATCCTCCGGGATTGTCGCCATCAGTTGCCCAGACCAGATTCAGCTCCTCCGCCCGATCGGACAGCGCGTAAGGCCACAAGTGGATGACCGATGCCAGGCGATTGTCTGCGATCGTCCGCCGCAACGCGCGTCCGGTTTCGGGCCGGGGTTCGAACGCATGGACGACGCCGCCGGGACCGATATGCCTGGCCGCAACCAGGCTGAACCAGCCGATATTGGCGCCGGCATCGATCACGACATCCCCGGGATTGAGGCGCGCGCTGAAATACGCCGTTTCGCTCGGCTCCCATTCGCCCTGCAGGCAGCCTTGCGAGACGAACGCGTCGTGGAGATCGACCCACTGGACGAAGCGATCGAGCACGTCGACCGCGACCCACTTCGATTTCGCGAAGCCGCGCGGCCATTGGCTCTGAAACTCTGGCGAACCGCGAAATACCGCACCGAGTGTGATGAGATCGGGGAAATGCAACTTCTGCGTTACGACGTCTTCGCTCTCGGGCTCGCGGCCAAAGATCAGAAGATAGGCAGCTCTGACCTCTTCACGGCTTACAGCCACGCGTTCCCTCCCAAAGGCAGCGATCATCGTCTTATCGGACGTGCCAAGCCGATCAAATCGCGATTGCGCCGGAATGGCGGCGCTGTCGGAGCGTCAACGGCTCTTCATCAGCGGCTGGATTCGCGTGCCGAAGCTCTCCACACCTTCGATGAAGTCATCGAACGTCAGCAGCACGCCGCCGGTATTCGGCACCTGCGCCATCTCGTCGAGCATGCGCGCGACGCTGGCGTAAGAGCCGACCAACGTCCCCATGTTGATGTTCACCGCGCCTTCTGGGGCGGCGAGCTGGCGGACGTTGGTGTCGGTGTTGACGGTGTCCTTGGCGCCCTGTTCGGCGAGCCAGCCGATCGCTTCGAGATCGACGCCCGCGTTGATGTGCTGCCAGCGCGCCATCGCCTCCGCGTCGGTCTCGGCGGCGATGATCATGATCAGCACGAACACCGAGACGTCGCGGCCGGTCTTCTCGAGCGCTTTGGCCAGCCGCTCGTTGTTCGACGCGAACGCGGTGGGCGTGTTGACCCCCACGCCCAGGCAGAACGCGTAGTCCGCCCACTTGGCCGAGAACGCGAGGCCCGCGTCGGACGAGCCCGCGCAGATGATCTTCATGTCGCCGGTCGGCTGCGGACGGACCCGGCAGTCGTCCATCTGGTAGAACCGGCCCTTGAAGTCGGACACGCCGGTCTCCCACAGCTCGCGCAGGATGCCTGCGTATTCATCCAGCACCTGATAGCGGCTGCGGAAATGCTCGTCGCCGGGCCACAGGCCCATCTGGGTGTATTCGGGCGGCTGCCAGCCCGTGATCAGGTTCAGCCCGAAGCGGCCGTGGCTGATCGAATCGATCGTGTTGCACATCCGCGCGGCGAACGCGGGCGGGATCACCAGTGTGGGGCAGGTCGCGAAGATCTTGATCTTCTCGGTCACCGCGGCGAGGCCGGCCATCAGCGTGAAGCTTTCGAGGCCGTATTCCCAGAACTCGGTCTTGCCGCCGAAGCCGCGCAGCTTGATCATCGAGAGCAGGAAATCGAGCCCGTGCTTCTCGGCGCTCAGCGCGATCTGCTTGTTGAGATCGAAGCTGGGTTTGTACTGCGGCGCGTTCTCGCTGATCAGCCAGCCGTTGTTGTTGATGGGCACGAAAACGCCGACCTGCATGGGCTTAGCTCCGGAGGTATTCGAGGACGAGGTGGTTGAAGGCGTCCGGCACGGTCACGTTGCAGGCATGCGCGCCCCAGGGCAGCGAATGGTGCGCGGCATGGGGGAGCATTGCCGCCAGTTTCGCAGAGCACGTCCAGGGCACCAGCAGGTCGTCGGCGGCGCTGACCAGCAAAACAGGCGACCGGACGTCGTCCGCCCAGGCCCTGCAGTCGAAATCGCGCGCGGCGGCGATGCGTTTTTCCATCGTCGCGTCGCCGGGCCAGTGCGCGAGATGGTGGTCGGTCTCCGCCTCGATCCGGGCATCGTTTTCGGACAGCCATGTCGCCGGGAACAGGAACAACGGTTGCGCGCCCAGGTACATGCGCGCGCCCACCGCCCGCAGCAGGACCAACCGCATCGCAAAGCAGCGCGCCGTCTGCGGATCGAGCGTGGCCCAGCCATTGATCACCACCACGCGCCCGACGCGATCGGGCGCAGCGCGTGCGGCTTCGAGCGCGGCCATCCCGCCGATCGCGTGACCGATGACCTGCGCCCGCTCGATCCCCAGCGCATCGATCAGCGCCAGGATGTCGGCGCCGAGATCGGCCAGCGTCACCACATCGGGCAGTGCGCGGTCGCTGCGGCCGGTGCCGCGGTGATCGTACGCGATCACCCGGAAATGCTCGGCCAGCGCGGGGATGTTTGCCGCCCAATACCCCGCCGATCCGCCGAGCCCACTCGACAGGATCAGCGGCGGCGCATCCGGATCGCCGTGAACTTCGTAATAAAGCCCCGCAGCCTCAGCCAATGTGAGCGACGCTCGCGATCTCGACCAGCAGGTCAGGCTTCACCAGATCGGCGCGGATGCAGTAGCGGGCCGGTTTGTCGCCCGGGAAGAACTCGGCATAGACCTTGTTCACCGCCGCGTAATTGGCCCAGTCCGTCACGAAGATGTGGTTCATCGTGACGTCGGCCAT
>CAJCHR010000355.1 GCA_903970225.1 Actinobacteria bacterium 21-64-8
GCTTGCCGTCCTTGGCGATCTGGTAAAGCCGGTGGACACCGGTGGTGGTTTCTTCGGAGACGCCCTTGATGTTGGCGACCGAAGCGGTGAGATAGCCGGGGCGCGCCTTGACGAAAGCCTTCAATGCGCGCTGGAATTCGATTTCCTCGGCGTTGGTCGGCTCGCCCAAAGTGTCGCCGGCTTCGAGCCGGGCACCCCACAGCGCGAACATCGTCGCGTCGCCGCCGTCGTCGAGGATCAGGTTCGCGGTCTGGCCCTTTGCCCCAGAGGCACCTGATTCCCAGTCGAAGATGTTGCCGACATAGTCCCAGTAATCCGCGAGGCTCTCGCCCTTGATCGCGAACACCGGGATACCGGCCGCGGCAATCGCGGCGGCGGCGTGGTCCTGAGTCGAATAGATGTTGCAGGTCGCCCAGCGCACCTCGGCGCCAAGCGCGGTCAGCGTCTCGATCAGCACCGCGGTCTGGATCGTCATGTGCAGCGAACCGGTGATCCGCGCGCCCTTGAGCGGCTGCGACGCACCGAACTCGCTGCGCAGCGCCATCAGGCCCGGCATCTCGGTCTCGGCGATCTTGATCTCGGCGCGGCCGAATTCGGCAAGGCCGATATCGGCGATCACATAGTCCTTCACGGCATCCACGACACTGGCCACTGGGTATCTCCTGAGATGTGCGCGTGCGCTCTCGGCCACGCTCTGATCGGCCGCCAGATACTGGCTCGCACTGCGTGATGCAAATATAAAGATATCTTTATATCATGTTTCGGGTGCGTCTGGCTGCCATTGCCCGAGGCGGCAGGGCCTCTATATCGACGCTCGAGCGAATCCGATTATTGAAGGACGAGAGCGATGACGATTGCAGTGGGCGACACCATTCCCGACGTGAAACTGGTCAAGGCGATCGGCGATGACCGCGATGCGGTCCAGTCGAGCGAGTATTTCAAGGGCAAGAAAGTCGCGCTGTTCTCGGTGCCCGGTGCATTCACGCCGACATGCTCGGCCAAGCATCTTCCGGGCTTCGTCGAGAAGGCCGCCGAGCTCAAGGCCAAGGGTATCGATGAGATCGCCTGCACCGCGGTCAACGACGCATTCGTGCTCGGCGCCTGGAACAAGGCCGACGGTAGCAGCGACATCGTCATGCTGTCCGACGGCAACGCCGAACTGGTCAAGGCGCTGGGCCTCACGCTCGACGGCAGCGGCAACAACATGGGCACGCGCGGCCAGCGCTTCTCGGCGGTGATCGACGACGGCAAGATCGTCCAGCTCAACGTCGAAGGCCCGGGCGAGTTCAAGGTTTCGACCGCCGAGCACATGCTCGAGCAGCTTTGATTTAAGATCCTCCCCGCTCGCGGGGAGGGGGACCGCCGCCGCAGGCGGTGGTGGAGGGGGTCCTCCTTCGGCACAGCTTCTCGATGGTGTGCCGAAGGAGGACCCCCTCCGTCAGCCTTCGGGCTGCCACCTCCCCATCAATGGGGAGGAATAAGGCAAAGACATGCGGCACAACTAAAGCCGCGGCACTGGTGCTCGCGGCCGTACGCGCTTATGGGCGCGCGTCATCGTCCTGTCAGAATCGAGTCTGCCATGCGCATCGCCATCGCTTCCGATCACGCCGCCGTCGCGCTCAAGGCCGAGATTGCCGCCTGGCTGACCGAGACCGGCCACACGGTCGACGATCTGGGCCCTTACGACACCGCCTCGGTCGACTACCCCGATTACGGCTATCGCGTCGCCGAGACGGTCGCGCGCGGAGACGCGCAGCTGGGCGTCGCGCTGTGCGGATCGGGCATCGGCATCTCGATCGCGGTCAACCGCCACCCCGGCGCACGCTGCGCACTGGTGTCCGAGCCGCTGTCCGCCGCGCTCGCCCGCGAACACAACGACGCCAACGTGATCGCGATGGGCGCGCGGCTGACCGGTCCCGACATGGCCCGCGCCTGTATCACCGCGTTCCTTGAGACCCGCTTCGCCGGCGGCCGCCACCAGCGGCGCGTGGACAAATTGTCCACGCCGCCTGAGCAGACCATTCCCGTTACCACGGAGCTAGCATGAGCACGATCACCGCAGACGCCCCCACGCGTGCGAACGGTTTCTTCACGGCAAGCCTGCGCGAGAGCGATCCCGTGATCGCGGGCTGGATCGAGAAGGAGCTTGGCCGCCAGCGTGACAAGATCGAGCTGATCGCGAGCGAGAACATCTGCAGCCGCGCGGTGCTCGAGGCCGCCGGCTCGATCCTGACCAACAAGTATGCCGAGGGTTATCCGGGCAAGCGCTATTACGGCGGCTGCGAGTACGTTGACGAGATCGAGACGCTCGCGATCGATCGCGCCAAGGCCTTGTTCGGCGCCAATTTCGCCAACGTGCAGCCCAACTCGGGCAGCCAGATGAATCAGGCGGTGTTCCTGGCATTGCTCCAGCCCGGTGACAGCTTCATGGGGCTCGATCTCGCGGCGGGCGGACACCTCACGCACGGCTCGCCGGTCAACATGAGCGGCAAATGGTTCCACCCGATCCCTTACGGCGTGCGCCCCGACGATCACCGCATCGACATGGACGACGTCGCCCGCATCGCGCGCGAGCATAAGCCCAAGCTGATCATCTGCGGCGGCACTGCCTATTCGCGCTTCTGGGATTTCGCGCGCTTCCGCGAGATCGCTGACGAAGTGGGCGCCTATCTGATGGCCGACATGTCGCACTTCTCGGGGCTCGTTGCAGGCGGCGTCCACCCCTCGCCCGTGCCGCATGCGCACGTGACCACCACCACCACCCACAAGTCGCTGCGCGGTCCGCGGTCGGGTATCGTGCTCTCGAACGACGAGGCGATCGCCAAGAAGATAAATTCCGCGATCTTCCCGGGCATGCAGGGCGGCCCGCTGATGCACATCATCGCCGCCAAGGCCGTCGCCTTCGCCGAAGCGATGACCCCTGAGTTCAAGGCCTATGCCGCCGCTGTCGCGGAGAACGCAAAGGCGCTGTCCGCAAGCCTGATCGAGCAGGGCCTCGGCGTGGTCTCGGGGGGCACCGACAACCACCTGATGCTGGTCGATCTGCGGCCCTACGGCGCCAAGGGCAAGCATGCCGAAAAGGCGCTCGATCGCGCATCGATCACCTGCAACAAGAATGCCATTCCGAACGATCCGGAAAAGCCGTTCGTCACTTCGGGCATCCGCCTCGGCACCCCGGCGGCGACCACGCGCGGCTTCGGCACGGACGAATTCCGCCTCGTCGGCCAACTGATCGCGGAGGTCGTCGACGGCCTGCGCAAGAACGGCGACGCAGGCGACGCGCAGATCGAAGCGAGCGTCGCATCACGCGTCGAGGAACTGTGCGGCCGGTTTCCGATTTATCAGGGCTTGAGCTACTGAAGACTCTTACCTGAGGATGATGCGATGACCGACCCCGAGAAGAAAGACGATCTCATCGGCGATGTGACCACCGAGATCAAAGGCATCGCCAGCGAAGGCCTTGCGCATCCTTCAACCAAGCCGGTGCTGATCGGCGCGGGTGTCGGCGCGGTCGCGGGCCTTCTGCTGCCGTTCGTCAGCCTGCCGATCGGCGCAATCGCCGGCGCGGGATACATGCTCTACAAGCGCGTGCGGCCCTGATCACGCGTATTTGAGGGGGAAAAGGCCGTCATTTCCCCCCTCATCGTCCTCGTGCGTCCGCAATTGGGCGAAAACATCGGCAAGGCTGCCCGCGCGATGCTCAACTTCGGGCTTACCGAGTTGCGCCTCGTCTCCCCTCGCGACGGCTGGCCGAACCCGAGCGCCGGTCCGGCGGCAGCGGGTGCGGACGAAGTGCTGGCACAGGCGCAGGTGTTCGGAACGCTCGCCGACGCTGTCGCCGACTGTGTGCACGTCTATGCGACGACCGTGCGCAAGCGCGGCGTCACAAAGCCCGTGGTCACGCCCGAGCAGGCCGCGCGCGCGATCCACACCGAGCCCGGCCGATCGGCGCTCGTGTTCGGGCCCGAGCGTTCGGGGCTCGATACGGAGGACGTCGCGCTCGCCCGCTCGATCCTGACCGTGCCGATCAACCCGGAGTTTGCCTCGCTCAACCTGGCGCAAGCGGTGATCCTGTGCGCGTACGAGTGGTCGAAGTTCCAGACCCTCGCCCAGCCCACGGTTGAGGAAATCCTGCCCCCCGCGCCGCAAGGCGAGCTTGACGGGATGATCGCGCAGTTGACCGTCATGCTGGAGCCGCGCGAAT
>CAJCHR010000356.1 GCA_903970225.1 Actinobacteria bacterium 21-64-8
GGTGGTGTGGGAGCTGTTCGTGCGCAATGCGGTGTCGGTTCCGGTCGTCATTCTGTTCATTGGCAGCATGACCGCCAATGCCCTGCGCAACGCTGCGCTCCAGACGGCGCTCACTCGCATTCCGCCGCCATCGCGCCGTGCGGCGTTCCTGTCGGTGACGGGCTCGATGACGCAGCTCGGCTCCGCGATCGGGGCGGGCGGGTCGAGCGTGCTGCTTTACCAGACGGTTGGTGCGAACGTGGGAGGGATGGATCGTATCGGTTGGGTCGCGATCGCCTTGACCGTAACGCTCACGCCGATGGTACTGCTGTTGAACCGGTCATGGCGCAGATCCGGCAATCTCGTCGGATCGACCCTGGCAAGTGGCGCGCTGCCGTTATCCGCGAAATAGCGGCCTGCGCACGCGCAGGCCGCTCCATCTGCATTCGATGATCCGCCGGTCGGCCCGCTCCCCGCGCTCGAGGGCGAGCAGCGGGCCGATCGTTCAGGCGATCTCGCGCTCCTTGCGCACGACGCCGCTCAACACATAAGGCGCCAGCGCACGGTAGGTGTAGCGATAGGCCTTGGCTTTATCGAGCGCGGCAGGCTCGGGCGTGTCGGTCTTGATCGATGCGGCGAATCCCGGAACATCGGCGGTCCGCAGCGCAACGAACGCAAAGTAGTCGGACGTGTGCTTGGCCGGCTCCAGCTGAACGTCGGCCCAAACCGCGCGGTAAGCGTTAATGAAGCCGGGAATCGCCATCAGCTCGTCCATGTGATGGTCGTCGTACCAGGCATTGAGCGCCAGGCTCTCGTCTTCGCTGACCGCGCTGTCCAGCATGACTTCGCAATAGTCGGGCGCTTCGCCGGCTTCCATGGCGGACATGCCGCTGGTGCCGTTGAACGACTTGGCGAGCATGTTGAAGTTGTAGCCTTCGACACTCGACGTATCGAGGGCGGGGCTGAACTTGATCTCGCCGCTGGCCTCACGCCGCGCGATCTCCGCCTTGATATCGGCCGGAGCGTCGGTGCGGAAGTGATAGATCACCATGTACTTGGGCTTGGCCGGGCCGACGCCCGCGATCTGGTCTTCGGCGAGCACGTAGCGCCGGCCCGAGAAGAACCCGGGAACGGCGGCCATGTCCTTGACGTGCTCTTCGTCGTACCACCGGTTGAACTCGGCGTCCTGTCCTTCGACCGGGTTGTCGAATACCATGTAGAGGTAGTCTTGCGTCCGCGCCGGGGCGGCGGGCGCTTCACTGTTGGAAGTCATCGGTGTTCCTTTGTTTGTCGCAGCTGGCGCCGCCGAACGCTCGGTTCAAGGCAGCCCTGAGCGACTAGGCATGGCAGCCCGTGCGACGTCCAATGACTTCAAACCCCGCTTCATATCCGTGTCACGCGTCCATTGCGCACTTGCACTGATCGAGTGCGGATCCGTATTGCGCCGGCTGGAGCCGAGCACTCCAGCGAAAGGGAGAGGAGCGATGATCGACACGAAGGCTGGCGTTAGCGCGCGTGCGTCGGCCATCGTCCTAGGCGAAGGGTCGAATCGCGCCCGCCCGCACTTTGACCGGACTTGCGGCCAGGATCCGGCGGGCGAAGCGCACCACTTCGGGTTCCATCGTGGCATGGTCCTGCGCGCTGACGACGACGCTCAACAGCAGTTCCTGCGTTCGCGCCTCGTTCTTGACGCAGAAGCAGATCGTCTGGTCCTTGGGGAACAGTGGCGAGGGGAATGCGCCATAGTCCCGGCCGCGCAAAGCGTTGACGCGTTCCATGACGTCGAAGGCATGCACCCGTTCATCGCTACCGAAGCGATCGTTGTGCGCGCCGATCAATCCAAGTGTCGTCGCGCGGTCGGCCAGCGAAAGCGACACGATCCCATTGACCGTCTTGAGCGCCGGCAGCCGGCTGCCGCGTGCAAGGTGAGGGACGCTGAGCGTAAGGTCCCAGTCGATATAGAGCCCTTCGCGGTGACTGACCGCAGTCGGCAGCCCGAATTCGCGATGCAGCGTTTGCGCGCAGCCGGTTACGAACTGGTCGAACTCGCCGGGTGGCCGCAGCCAGTCGGCGAATTTTCGCACCGCGTCGGTCGGCAGGTACGTGCCGTCGCACAAGTCCACCGCGAGGTAGCCATCGGCCATGAGCGCCTTGAGCAGCCGGGCGGCGGCCGGGCGGGACAAGTCGAGGCCAATCGCGATGTCGCCCGCGCTCATGGGCCGCCGACATCGCGCGAAGAGCGAGAGGACGTCCAGGACACGGGCGCCAGAGCCAATATAAGTCACGTTTGTCGTGTCCTCCGCAGGATTGGGCAAGAGCTCGGGGCCGAATTGCTGCTCGCAACATCGCGCGCCATTCCCGGGAGACTGCCATAAAAGTTTCATGGGTGTGATCCGGCAGCAGGACATTCTTCAATTCGCCCGCCACGCGGGCGAATCGTTCTCGCTTTCGCTCTCGCGAACGGCCACCTTCCGCCGCCCCTCTGGCGGACGGTGGTTTATCGCGGCGCGGATAGCCGCTTCCTGCAAGACGCGCCGCGACCTAGACCGTCACCGGGTCTCTCCCGGGCGGGAGCCGCATGGGAGGAGTCCAGTGGATGTTCGGCAACTCAAGCACCTTCATGCAATCATCAGCTCGGGCTCGTTCGGCCGTGCCGCCAGGGCACTCAACATCTCGCAGTCGGCGCTGACGCAGAGTATCGCGAATCTGGAGCGGGAGTTCGGCGTCAGCCTGCTCGATCGATCGCAAGCGGGTGCGAAGGCGACCGCCGCTGGGACCTTGTTGCACAATCGCTCCGAGCTGATCCTGATGGAGATCGAACGCGCGACGCTCGAGCTCAAGGAAGTCGGCGGCGCCACGCCGGAGATCCGCATCGGGATCGACCGCAACCTTTCGGTGGACCTGATCGCAAGCGTCCTAAAAACGTTCATGGCATCGCGGCGCCACATGATCCTGCTGATTCGGGAGCAGTGGAACGAAGAGCTAGAACACGCGCTGGTCCGCGGCGAGCTCGATCTGATCATCAGCAGTCTTCCCGGCTTCGTCGATGATTACAACATCACCACCGAGCGGCTGTTCGACAAATCTATTCGAGCGATTGTGCGCGCCAATCACCCGATTTTCAGCAAAGGCGAGCCAACAAGTGCGGATCTGTCCGCAGCCTTATGGGGGGTGCGTGCGCGAGGGCCGTTCGACCGCCAGGAGACGGCCGCATTCGCCGTTGCCGGCATCGCGATGCCGCAGAGGATCGTCTACACCGATTCCACCGCGCTGATCCTCTCGCAGGTTCGCAAGAACGACATGATCGGCTTTCTAAGCGCGGATCTGGTCCGCGACGAGATCGCCAGCGGCGCGATCGTCGTCTTGCCGAACGCGGGGCTCTATCTGCGTGAGCCGGTTTATCTTGCGCATCACGCGCGCAGCAAGCTCAAGCCCTCGGTCGCGCAGCTAAAGCTTGCGATTACCAAGGCGGCTAAGAAGTTCGCCCACGATCTCACTTAGTGGGTGGATCGAGCCGCTCGCTCGGCCGGCATCCCACCGAATGACCGAGGCACCATGATCATAAGTCAGACTGATGACCCTCTTGAAGTTCGAATTTGCGCGACAACCGGTTCAGCACAAAGATGCAGGCAGAACTTGAGCCTTTTTGGGGAACTGCCGTGGATCAAGGGGTCGTCAAATCTGCTTCGCGAACAATACGTATCTTGAGCATCTTCGAGGAAGTCCGCTCCCCTAAAAAGGCTGCTGAAATAAGCAAGAAGATGCAGATTCCATTGTCGAGCTGTGTCGCGCTTCTTGATACCCTTGTCACCGAAGGTGTGCTTAGTTATGATTTCAAGGTCAGGGAATATTTCCCCACTAAGCGAGTGAAGCAGTTGGGAAGTTGGCTCGATGCAGCCGATTTCCTGTCGTTCTCCGCGCTCTCGGCCGCACGGCGCGCTGGCGGCCTGCTCGGCTGTAACTGGGCTATCGCCAAGGTCATCGGGTCGCAGGTCACATGGGACGCCTCGGCGGGGGGCCCCGAAGCCGCGTTGGGAGCACGATTGCCGCTCTGCGCATCGTCGGCAGGCCTGGCGATCCTGAGTCTTCGTACCGACGATCAGGTCGCCTACGCGATTCACGAGCACAATCGACAGTCCTCCTCGGATCATGTCGAGCAGCACAGGATCGCCCAGAATGTCCGCCGCGTCGCCGAGCAAGGCTTTGCGCTTGGTTTGAGCGGACGACATCTGAGCTCGCACGCGGTGGCGATCGGTCTGAGGAGCCCGGACGGCAGCGACGAGCTGGCGCTGTGCCTGTTCATGTCCGAGATGCGGTTCGTCCGATCGAGGGAGCATATCCTGCGGACCGTGCGCGGCTGCCTGGCGACGGCATTCGGCGAGTCCGTGATGCTCGACGGAACGCTGCCGATGGTTGCCTGATCCAGACACACACGATCGAACTGTAACGTACCAAGCTTGATCATTGCATGCAAAGTGAAGGAGGCGCGAACCGGTTGGAGCCGGTTTGTGCCTCCTTTGCTATGCGTAGGATCGGAGCTCAAGCCTCCGCCCGTCGCCATCAGGTCAGCTAGACCCGCCGCTATCGCGCATACGTCGCCCTCAGGTCCTTCTTGAGAACCTTGCCGTTGGCATTGCGGGGCAGGGCTTCGATGAAATGAACCTCGCGCGGGATCTTGTAGGAGGCAAGCGCCTCGCGGCAAGCGGCCTCGATCGCTTCGGCGGTCAATGCCGAACCGGGCTGGGCGATCACGAAGGCCGCCAATTGTTCGCCCCACTGGGGGTTGGGCAGGCCGACCACGGCGCATTCGGCAACGCCGGCAATTCGGGCGATGACGCGCTCCACGTCACCCGGGTAGACATTGAGGCCGCCCGAGATGACCATGTCCTTCTTGCGGTCGACGATATAATAAAAGCCGTCTTCATCGCGCACGGCGATGTCGCCCACCGTCAGCCAGTTGTCCTCGCGCAGCGTCTCCGCGGTCGCCTCGGGCAGGCCCAGGTACCCGTTGAACAGGTAAGGCGAGCGGCTGAACAGTTCGCCCGGCTGACCATCAGCGACCGGCTGTCCATCGTCGTCGCGCAGCTCTACTTCGGTGCACGCGAACGGCGTTCCGACGCAGGTGTCCTTGAGCAGCTGGAATTGGGGCCGCATGTTGGTGACGATGCCGGCTTCGGTCGATCCGTACATTTCGTGAAGCAGGCCCTCACCGTAGTAATCGATGATCTGTTCCTTGGTGCTCTGCGGCAACGGCGCCGCATTGGCGAGGATCGACTTGAGCCGGCCGCCGCCGCGATATCGGTCGAGCGTGCGCTCCGGCAGCGTGAACATCTTGTGAAACTGCGTCGGCACGAGGAACACGCCGGTCGAGCGACCGGACGCCATCGCGGCGACTGTCTCCTCGGGATCGAAGTCCGCCATCAGCGTGCACGAGCCGCCCAGGAAAATGCTCGCCATCGGATAGAGAAATCCGGCGCCATGCGCCATCGGCGTCAGCGCGAGGAAATCGTCGTCCGGCCCATAGCAATCGAACTCGGACGCCAGCGCGAACGCGGTCAACACGCGGGAGCGGTGCGGAAGCATCACGCCCTTCGGCTTTCCGGTGGTGCCGGAGGTATAAGGGATACTGAAGGTCGTCCATTCCGGGAACTTGACCGTCGGCATCGTATCCGACGCGTCCTGCAGCAGAGCTTCATAGACCCTGCCGAACGTGATGAGGCGCGGTCGCGGCGCCGCCATCAGCTCGAGTGCGGCGACGGCGGATTGTGCGACGACGGGGTGCACGAACAGCACGCGCGGCGTGCAATCGTCGAGGATCTCGGCGACTTCGCGCGGGGTGAGGCGATGGTTGAGTGTCGCCAGCGCGTAGCCGCGCTCTCCGAGCCCAAGCGCGACTTCGATGTATTCAGCGCAGTTTGGTGAAAGGATCGCTGCCCGATCGCCGAGCTGCATGCCGAGCCCGTCTGCCGCGAACGCGCCAAGCCGTGAGAAGCGCGAAACCAGCTGGTGGTAGCGCAGTTCGCGTCCTTCCGAGCGGACGGCGACTTTGTTCGGTGACCGGCGCGCGGATGCTCTGACGCCGCGAGCAAAGGTCAGGTGCTCGATACCTGGGGATGAAGACGTCATTGGGCCACGGGAATGAAGAAGCCAGGCGAAAGCATACTCGAAGACGTCACTCGGGTCCCCCGTAAGACATGTGTGCAAGTCCCGCCCGCGCGTGCTTGGGTGCGACCGGCGCGAAGTCCAGCCGACCGCGCAACGAAGTCCTACGCTTGCGAAAATCGGGGGGCAGAGCGCTTTAGCGTTTCGTTGCAGATGGCTGTAGTTCGCCGCGCCTCGCGCGAAGCGCCGGCTGCGATCTGACGCGCCGGAATTGGAAGCACCCGTCGCCTGTCACGGGATGATTACCCATATGTGCAATGGTGCGGCTCTGTGGGCGCGCCGAGCTCTCGAGGTGGCCTAGAGAGTGATTGCCTCAACGAGAACTACCTGGTCGACCGCCCCTATGACGATAGCGCCGCCCGTTCCGCAGGTTTCCCAGCTGGTCTTTGACACGGCGCCTATCGTCGTGGTCGATCCCGTTGTCATCCCGGCCGATGCCGACGAGCGCACGCTGCTCGTCCGGGTGACGGCGCCGATGTCGCCCGACCGCCCGTTGCCGGTGATCCTGTTCTCGCACGGATCGCTGTTGTCGCGGGTGCACTATGTCGCGCTGACCGAGTGGTGGGCGCGCGCGGGCTTCGTCGTCCTGCAGCCTGATCATGAGGATGCGGCGATCGATGGGTTTATGCCTGCCAGCTGGCCGCCGCACGTCGACGTTTGGCGCACGCGGATACGCGACATGCAGCGCGTGTCGCGTTCGCTGGGCAAGGTGGAGGAAGCCGTCCCCGCGCTGCGCGGATGTCTCGATCGCGAGGCGGTGCTTGTCGCCGGGCACAGTTTCGGCGGTCACACGGCGGCGGCGCTGGCCGGAGCAGGGGTCTGGAACGAGCGGATCGGTCGGTTCGAGAGTTTCGCCGATCCTGCCGTGAAAGGCGCTCTGGTGATGTCTCCGCCGGGCAGCGGCGGGGACGATCTCTCTGAGGGCTGGCGCGTGAATGGCGGCTTTTTCACGGTCGATTGGGACACGTTCCGCTGCCCGGTCCTGGTGATCATCGGTTCATGCGACGACAGCAAGCAGATGACGGTACGTGACGCGGATTGGCACGCGGACATGTTTCACCGGAGCAGCGCACCGGATATGGGCCTGCTCACGCTGATCGGCGCCGGCCACTACCTG
>CAJCHR010000357.1 GCA_903970225.1 Actinobacteria bacterium 21-64-8
GGGCGAATTCGGCTTCCACGAATATCTGGAGATCAAGTCCGTCATCGGATGAGGCAAGTGGGCCAGCTCGCCCGTCCAGGCAGGACTGGCAGACCCGACCGACGAACGCTCGACGGTTTGCAATAGATCGTGGCTCGGCACGCCCCTGGATGCGCCGAGCCACTCTCTTTTTGGACGTCCGGCTCCGTTGTTACATCACGCGGCACGCGTCATTCGAGACCTGACGCGACTCCCCCATTCTCTTCGGATCTCCTGCGAGATCGTGCAAAACCCGATCCCAAGGACATGGCGATGTTGCTGCTGCGATGCAGATTACGCAAGAGATCGGCGAGGATCGGCATCACCCCAGAACGCCCGGCAAAAGATGCACATCGGACGCGCTTTGGCCTTGTCGCATGCGATTTATGGTGAATCTTGCGGTGAGATAGGCCATCCACTCATGCCACGGCTCGTCGCTGAGGCCGCACGAATCGTCCCAAAACATGCGAATCGTCGTGCGCTGGGAACCATTTGGCTTGTCAAACGTAGGAATGGATGTTTCAAAGCACGCCCGGCACATCGGGTATGATTTTTTTGAATATACGAGACTATCAGAACAGAGTCTGGCATTTTTGAAACGACGCTGTTTTGAAACGTTTGGGGGGCACCCAATGGACATCATCTGGAACCCGTGCGGAGGATCTCCCTGCTCGTTTGTACCGTATTTCTCGTGATCGAGCCGAGTTGGATGAAGCCAACCGGCGAGGATGCTTTTGTCGATCCGATTGTTGCGTTCGTCATTTAATTTAGGGGCTAACATGAAAAAGAACTGGTTTTTGTCGTCTTGCGCGACTGCCATGGTGCTCGTCATCTCCTCGCCGGCCTTGGCGAGTCCTGAGACCACGACATCCCCCACGGGCGGCGCCCTACCGGCAGGCGTGACTCAAGTCGGCGGCGTCGTCGTCGACATCACGGGCGCCAACGACTCGCGCATCGTGTCAGAATTGGCGGCGTCGAACCTCTACGTAGGTTATAGCAACCTGCCCGATAATGCGCCTCCAGGTACCGCCGCCGGTAACCCTCTGCTCTTCGGAACACAGACGGGTTTCGACTCGACCGTGCTTTCCGCGCTCGGTGGCGGCATCAAATCGATTTCGGTGCGCATCACGCTGTTCGATGGCGACTCCGCTCCCGGTGACTTCGATTACAATCAGAACACGTTTTTTGTTAACAACGTCGGGCTCGGCAACTTCTCTGATGTTGCGACGGTTCAGACCTCGCCCGATGGTCTAACCAACGTCAATAGCGGCACAGGTTTCGGCAACAATATCCTATCGACCGGCTTTTTCAGCACGACCGATGCAACGCTGCTCGCCAATCTTTACACGTCTCTCCTTGCCACCAACTCACTCGCGTTCACACTGTCCGACCTGAGCCCGAATGACAACTATTACGATTTCACGCAGGGTGTCGACGGCAGCCTGATCAACGTCGGTCTCGGCGTGACGGTCACACCGCCAGCCACGGGTCCGTTCAACTACTGGGACGGCGACGCGGCCGGCAACGCCAACAACAGCGTAGTGGACGGCGGCGACGGTATCTGGAACGCCACCAAGACGAACTGGACGGTATCCACCGGAACCACCAACGGGGTCTACTCGCCCAATCCGACCAACGCCGTGTTCGAGGGAACCCCGGGCACCGTCACGGTCGACGACAGCCTCGGCCAGATCGCCGTCACCGGCCTCGCGTTCAACGTCAGCGGCTACACGATCACCGGCGATTCGATCGCGCTCCCCGGCGCGACGACGATCTCCGTGGGTGACGGCACCGCGAACGGCTCGGCATTCGTTGCAACCATCGATTCCGCGCTGACCGGCGCGGGCAGCATCACCAAGACCGACCTGGGCACGCTCGTCCTGAACGGCGTCAACACGTATACCGGCGGCACCGAGATTGCCGGCGGCACGCTCGAAGGCTCGGCAACCAGCTTTGGAACCGGGGCTGTGGCGATCGATTCGGGCGCAACCCTGCTGTTCAACCAGCCCGTCAATGCGACTTTCGGCAACACGATCACAGGCGCCGGTGCCGTCAGCAAGACCGGCCTCACCGAGCTTATCCTGACCGGCGTGAACACGTACTCCGGCGGCTCCACGATCACTCAGGGCGCGCTGCGGGGCACGACCACCAGCTTCGGCTCGGGCGGGGTAAACATCGCCGGCGGGGCCGGGTTGGTGCTCGACCAGCCGACCGATGCGACGTTCAGCAATGCGATCTCCGGCGCCGGCAATCTGAACAAGCTCGGGGCGGGCGCGGTCACGCTTGGCAATGCCAACACCCACAGCGGCGGCACCTTCCTGTTCGAGGGAGCGCTCATAGGCACCGCCACCAGCTTCGGTACGGGCGGCATCGTGACGGCGACCGGCACCCAGTTGATATTCGATCAGCCGACCGATGACACGCTGGCGAACGTGATCTCGGGCGGCGGCCATATCTACAAGAACGGAACCGGGACGCTCGTCCTCTCCGGCGTCAACACCTACACCGGCGGCACCACCGTCAACGCGGGCACGCTGGAAGGCACGACCACCAGCTTCGGCACCGGCGGTGCGGCCATCGCCAGTGGCGCGATCCTGCTGCTCAACCAGCCGACCGATGCGTCGTTCGGCAAGGGCATCTCCGGAGCCGGCGTGCTGGGCAAGACAGGCACAGGGACGGTTCTCCTCACCGGCGTCAACACTTACACCGGCGGCACCTTCATCACGCAGGGTGCACTGCGCGGCGACGCGACGGAATTCGGCACCGGTCCGGTGGCGATCGGGGGCAACGGTGCGCTGGTGATCGACCAGCCGACCAATGCGACATTCGCCAACGTCGTATCCGGTACCGGCCTGTTCGAGAAGCTTGGCGTGGGCAGGTTGACGCTCACCAGCAACTCGAGCGGCTTCACCGGCGTGTTGGCCGCGGTTGCCGGCACGACCGAGGTCGACGGGAATTTCGGCAATGCTGCCGTCAACCTCAGCGGCACCCTCAGCGGTATCGGCAGCGTAGGCAGCATCACCGCGGCATCGGGCAGCACGATCTCGCCCGGCACCGGAACCGGCACGATCGGCACGCTCACCGTCACGGGCAACGTGCACCAGTTGGCCGGATCGACCTATGCGGTCGATCTGACATCGGCCGGGGCTTCGGATCTGATCAAGGCCGGTTCGGCAACGATCGCGTCCGGCTCGAAGCTGGTGGTGAACAAGCTCGACAGCGGGCGCTATCCGCTCGACTATCGCTATACCGTGCTGACCGCCCCAGGCGGGGTGACCGGGACCTACACGGTTTCGGGCAACACCCATGTGTCGCTGTTTTATGACGTGATCGCCGACTACGATCCCACGCACGTCTACCTCGACGTGGCGGAAACGCATTCGTTCGCGTCGGTGGCTGGCACGCCCAATGAGATCGCAGCGGCAGGCGGGGCCGACACCACCGCGCTCAGCGGCCCGCTGCACACCGCGATCGGTTACCTCCAGACGGTGCCGGAAGCGCAAGCCGCGTTCGACGCGATCTCGGGCGAGATTCATGCGACCGCGCGCGCGGCCGCCTTCGAGGACAGCCGCTTCGTCCGCGAGGCGATCTATTCGCACCTCGATTCGGCGACCGACAAGGCGCTTTGGCTTCACGGCTACGGCTCGTGGGGTCATCAGCGGGGTGACGGCAACGCCGCGCGCTACGATCGCGACATCTACGGCTTCTTCCTCGGCTATGACGCAGTCAACACCGGGCAGCTGCGCATCGGCCTGATCGGCGGATACGACCACAGCACGCTCAGGTTGCCGGCGCGCGCATCGCGCTACAGTGCCAACGATATCTCGGTCGGCGCCTACGCCGCCCTCGATTCGGCGGGCTTCGCACTGAGGGCCGGCGGCAACTACACGTTCCGCAAGCTCCATACGCATCGCGACGTCGCCTTCACCGGCTTCTCCGATACCGACACGGCGAATTATCTGATCGGCATCGCGCAGGGCTTCGGCGAAGTCGGCTACAAGATCCCGGCCGGTGCCTTCACGATCGAGCCGTTCGCCAACGCCGCGTTCGTTCACATCAGCAATGGCCGAGTCGGAGAAACCGGCGGTCCTGCTGCCTTGACGATGGAGAAGGACGGCGCGGACACGATCTTCACCAACCTCGGTGGCCGCGTCTCGATCGACGCCGGGTCGCTCAAGCTCACCGGCAGCGGCGCCTGGCGGCACGCGGGGAATTCGCGCGACGTGACGATCCCGCTGGAATTCAGCAGCGGCAGCTCGGTGTTCACGATCGCAGCGCCGCCACTGGCCAAGGACGTGGCTGCGGTCGAGCTTTCGGCTGAAGGCAAGGTCGGCGCCCGGACCACGATCTCGGTCGGGTACTCGGGCCAGATCGGCAAGGGCCTGGAAGATCACGGCGGCAAGGTCTCGATCTCCTACGCGTTCTGAGTCGACCGGGCGGGAGCGGCGCAGCGAGTCGCTCCCACCTGGTTTTTGGCTAAACTGCTCGATGAGCGGGGGCCCTTTGACGAACAGCGGCTTGCAACGCTCGTGGTTCGCGTCATTCTGACGGTTCAGGCGACCCAGACCGCCAGTCGAGGGGTACTATCATGCTGCACAACACCGGACCTGCGAGCATCTTTCTTCCGATGCTGGTCATCGTCCTGCTGACGTTCGTCGCGTTCGTCCGCATGGCCACGGGGCGCGCGGCGGCCGTCAAGCAGGGGCAGGACCCCGACTATTACAAAGCGCATCTGGGCCGCGCCGAACCCGAGGCGACGATCGTGGCGGTGCGCCATTACGGCAACCTGTTCGAACTGCCGACGCTGCTCTACGCCGGGTGCCTGACCGCCTTCGTGCTGAACGCCGTATCGATCTGGGCGCTGATCTTCGCGTGGGGCTACGTGGTCGCGCGGCTGATCCAGAGCACGGTGCACCTCACGTCCAACAATACGTCCTATCGCGGCGGCGCGTTCGTGCTCGGAGTCGTCTTCATGCTCGCGCTGTGGATCGATCTTGCGTTGGCGATCTTTGCGCGGCTGTAAGCCCGACGACGAACGCGTAAATCAAGCACGGTCGTCCGCGCACCAATTGCCACGATAGCCCTTCCAGCGCTCCGCGAGCCCTTCGCGCACGAGAACCATGCCCAGACTGCCGCCGCCGCGCTCGATCACGTAGAGGCTGCGCCCGTATTGATCGATGTGCCGTCTCGGCCAGGGCGCCAGCGCGAACGCGCCGGCATTGAGCAGCACGGTCAGCCGATCGGTCGCGTCTTGCGCCAGGTCCTTCTCGTACGCGCAGGATGGATGCGAAAGCTCCGGTGCGTTGATATCGGCGATGCGGATCTTCTCGCCCTGATACCAGATGGTGTCGCCATCGACGACGCAAGTGACTCGGCGGGCGCCGCGGCACGCCGCGAAGGTGCCGCGCTCCCGGTCACGCTCAGCCCCGAAGCCGGGCGATGTCGGAGGTCCCGCAGCGCCGATCTGTGCGGCGAGCAATAGGGGGACGGCGAGCAGCGCGCGCAGCGCATGAGACGGTTTCATGCCCGTACGGCTGAGCGCCGCCGGTTACCGAGACGTTAACGCCTACGACTGGATACCTACGTAGAATCCCGCCGAACCGGTTGTCCGGATCCGACCAATGCTAAACGAAGCGCGGTTTGCCGGCAATCCGGCGGGACGCATCAGGGGCGCCAATTCAACCGCTTCGGACCAATCAAAATGCATCTCACGCGAGGCGCCGCCCGCGCGACATGCGCTCAGAAAACGGGATCAAAATCGGGTGGTAGATCGCCGATGCCGCCTGGCGCCGCACCCGGAACGTGGATGCCGCATTCGGTCTTGCTCCAACCACGCCAACGGCCGGCGCGCGGGTCTTCGCCCGCGGCGACTTTGACGGTGCACGGGCTGCAGCCGATCGAGGGATAACCCTCCGCGACCAGCGGATGCGCGGGCAGATCATGCTCGGCGATGTAGGCGGCGATGTCGTCGGGCTTCCAGGTGACCAGCGGGTTGATCTTGAGGCGCCCGTGCGCATCGCTGTTGTCGATCTCGAAGCGCGGCAGGTTCGCGCGTGTCGCCGCCTGGAACGCCTTGCGCCCGGTGATCGAGGCGTCGAAGCCCGCAAGTGCCGCAGCCAATGGCTGGACCTTGCGGATCGCGCAGCAGCCATCGGGATCGTAGGACCAGCGGAGCCCGGTCTCGTCGCGCTTCGCCAGCGCCGCGGCATCGGGCGTCAGGTTGCGCAGGTCGGTGAGGCCCAGCCGTCCGGCGAGCAGGTCGCGATACGCAAGCGTCTCGGGAAAATGCTTGCCGGTGTCGAGGAACAGCACCGGGATCGATGGATCGATCGACGCGACGAGATGCAGCAGCACCGCGCTTTCTGCGCCGAAGCTCGACACCACCGCCACATCGCCGGCGAGTTGCTCTTTGAGGACCGTGGTCAGCATCTCGACCGTATCGGTGCCGCGGAACATGCGGTTCAGCTGGATCGCGTCCGCCTCGCCGAAGCGGGCGCGGGTATCGATTCGATCAATCGCGCGCTCGCCGCCCGCGGCAGCACGCAAAATCTGTTCAGCTTTCATGACGTTTGGCCCAGATCGGCCGCCGTCCATCCGCAGAAGGCTGATAGACGTCCGGCCAACGATTGAGTGCAATATCGGCATCGGCTGGGTCGAGCGCAACGTCGGGCGCGAAGCTGTCGAACCCGCAGCGACGCAGCGCCGCAAGCTGGTCCACCGCCACGTCGCCCACCGCGCGCAGTTCGCCGCCGTAGCCCGCCTCGCGCAGGATCCGCGCGGCCGAATAGCCCCGGCCATCGCCGAACACCGGGAAGTTGACCTCGATCAGGCGGAGGCGACGCAGATGCGGCAGGAGATCGCGCGCGTCGTCGCCCGGCTCGATCCGCACCGCGGCGGCGTTGGTCTGCTCGCCGAACGCATCGACCGTGACCGCGGGGTCGGCGACCGGCTCGTCATCGCGGAAGCGCAATTGGAACTCAGCCATAAATCGCCTCTTTGAACGGAGCCATGCCGATCCGGCGGTAGGTATCGAGGAAGCGCTCACCCTCGGCGCGTTGCTCGAGGTAAAGGTCGGTCGCCTTGCCGATCGCGGTGACGATGCCGTCCTCGCTGAAACCCGGCCCGGTGATCGTGCCGAGCGATGTGTCCGCGCCTTCCGATCCGCCGAGCGACAGCTGGTAGTTCTCGATACCCTTCCGGTCGACGCCGAGTATGCCGATGTGGCCGGCGTGATGGTGCCCGCAAGCGTTGATGCATCCCGAGATCTTGAGCTTGAGCTCGCCGATCACTTCTTCCTTGCCGACGAACTGCTTGGAGATCTTCTGCGCGAGCGGGATCGAGCGCGCATTGGCGAGGGTGCAGTAATCGAGTCCCGGGCAGGCGATGATGTCGCCGATCCGGTCGAGGTTCGGTGTCGCGAGGCCCGCGGAGTCGAGCTTGCTCCACAGCGCGTGAAGATCGGCCTTGCGCACGTGCGGCAGCACGATGTTCTGCGTGTGCGTGACGCGGCACTCGTCGAACGAGTAATCGCGCGCCAGATCGGCGATCAGCCGGATCTGATCAGCCGAGGCATCGCCGGGGATGCCGCCGACCGGCTTCAGACTGATCGTTGCGATCGCATAGCCCGGCGTCTTGTGCACGGCGGTATTGCGATCGACCCACAGGGCGAACTCGGGGTCCGAACGATCAATCGCATCGCTCGCTTCGGCCTCGAATGCGGGGTCGCCGAAGTGCGCGGCGATCCGTGCGAGTTCGGCGCGCGGCGGTTCGATGTCCAGCGTCAGGAGATGCGCGAACTCTTCCTCGACCTGGCGCGTGTATTCCGGAGCGCCGAGTTCGTGGACGAGGATCTTGATCCGCGCCTTGTACTTGTTGTCGCGCCGGCCATAGCGATTATAGACGCGCAGGCAGGCCTCGGCATAGGTCACCAGCTGGTCGATCGGCACCCAGTCACGGATCAGCGGCGCGATCATCGGCGTGCGACCCATGCCGCCGCCGACATAGAACTGAGCGCCGACGTCGCCTGCGTCGTTCTTCACCAGCTTGATGCCGATGTCGTGGAGACGCATCGCCGCGCGGTCGGTCTCGCTCGCGATCACCGCGAACTTGAACTTGCGCGGCAGGTAGGTGAATTCGGGGTGGAAGCTCGACCACTGGCGCAGCAGCTCGGCGTAAGGGCGCGGGTCGACCACTTCGTCGGCGGCGGCGCCGGCGTACTGGTCCGAGCTGATGTTGCGGATGCAGTTTCCGCTGGTCTGGATCGCATGCATCTCGACCGTCGCGAGGTCGGCGAGCAGGTCGGGCGCTTCCTCCAGCTTGATCCAGTTGTACTGGATGTTCTGGCGCGTGGTGAAGTGGCCATAGCCGCGATCATACTTGTCGGCGATGTCGCCAAGCAGGCGCATCTGGTCGCCCGACAGCGTGCCATAGGGAATGGCAACGCGCAGCATGTAGGCATGAAGCTGGAGGTACAGCCCGTTCATCAGCCGCAGCGGCCGAAACTGCTCCTCGCTGAGGCGGCCATCGAGCCGGCGCTGAGTCTGGTCGCGGAACTCCGCGACGCGGGTGTCGACCATTTCCTGATCGTATGAGTCATAGCGATACATGTCAGATCACCCAGCTGCCGACACTGGTGTCGGCTGGTTTCAGCGTGAGATCGAGGCGCACCGTCGGGCCGAGCGCACGGATGCGTTCCTTGATATGTGCGGGGCGCACGCCATCGGGGTTCCTGGCCGCGTCGATGGCATAAGCACCGGTGACGCGGCGCGCCGCCTGCTCGCGCGCGATCGTCGCGTCGATATCGGCGACCACCTCTGCGGCGTCCTCGACATGCAGCGACCAGCCGCTGCCATCCCACCAGATCACGGCGCCGGTCTTCAAGTCATTGCCCGTCAATATCTTCATATCGCCCATTCTCCGGCGAGCACGCCCAACCGTGACTCGCTCTCACCCGCCACCGCGCCGATCACGATCAGTGCCGGGCTCTTCACACGATGTTCGCCTACGAGCAACGACAGACCCGCGAGCCGCCCCCGAAGCACGCGCATGTCGGAACGCGTTGCGTTCTCGATCACCGCGACCGGCACGTCGGGCGTCAGGCCATCCGCGATCAGCTTCTCGGCAATTCCATCGGCATTGGCGACGCCCATGTATATCACCAGCGTGCGCCCGGTTCCGGCAAGGCCCGACCAGTCCTGCTCGGCCAACCCCTTGCACTGGCCGGCGACGAAGCTGACGATACTGGCGCTGTCACGATGCGTGAGCGGCAATTGCGCGGCCGCCGCGGCGCCAAGCGCGGCGCTGATCCCCGGTACCACCTCGACCGCGATGCCCGCCGCGCGGCACGCTTCGATCTCTTCGCCGCCGCGCCCGAAGATCAGCGGATCGCCGCCCTTGAGACGGATGACGTCATGCCCCGCGAGTGCCTCGCGCACCAGCAGAGCGCTGATCTCATGTTGCGGCATCGTGTGCCGCGCACGTTGCTTTGCGACCGATATCAGCCGCGCACGCGGACCTGCCATCGCCAGGATCGCGGGATCGACCAGGCCGTCGTGCACGATAACCGCCGCGTTGATGATCAGCCGCGCCGCGCGCAGCGTCAGCAGGTCCGGATCACCCGGGCCCGCGCCGACGAGGAAGACCTTGCCAGGATTGCGCGTGTGGCTTGCCATGGGGGCGCAGATGGTCGCGATGGACGATTCCTTCCAGCCAAATTGGCTTTGTGCCACGCAAGGGCGCCTTTAGCCGCGCCAGGCGGCAAGACCCCGCTCGAGATCGCCGATCAGGTCCGCCGGCTCCTCGAGCCCGATCGACAGCCGCACGCCGAAGCGATCCGCCGAGTCCTCCCCGGCGAGCGGCCAGGGCGAGGCGGTGCGGATCGGCGCGGGATCGACCGGGATCGCGAGGCTCTCGAACCCGCCCCAGCTGTAGCCGATGCCGAACAGGCCCAGCGCGTCGATCAGCCGGTCGCGCGCTTCGAAGGTCCCGCCCTTGAGCACGAAACTGAACAGTCCGCAGCCGCCGGTGAAATCGCGGCGCCACAGGTCATGGCCCGGCGAACCGGGGAGCATCGGGCAGAGCACGCGCGCGACGTCCTCACAGCTTTCGAGCCAGCGCGCGATCTCCAGCGCGCTGTCGGTCTCGCGCGTCAGCCGCAGGCCCATCGTGCGCAGGCCGCGCAGCGCGAGCGAGGCATCGTCGGGCGAGACCACCAGGCCGAGCGACTGCGCGCGGCGGCGCAGCTTCGGGTAGAACCTGGGGCCGGCCGATGCGCTGCCCATCATCAGATCCGAATGGCCGCCGACATGCTTGGTCAGGCTCATCACGGTGATGTCCGCGCCCTTCTCCAGCGCCGCGAAGCCGAGCGGCCCGGCCCAGGTGTTGTCGAACACGCTGACCAGGCCTCGGTCATGCGCGATCGCGGCAAGCGCGGGGATGTCGCAGACCTCCATCGTCAGGCTGCCCGGACTTTCGAGCAAAACCGCCTTGCTCGTATCTCCGATCGAGGCGGCGAACGCTTCAGGATCGAGCGGATCGAAGAACCGAGCTTCGATCCCGAACTCGCGCAAGATCCCAAGGCCCGTGACGCGACTCGGCTCATAGGCATTGTCGGTGATATGGACCACGTCACCCGGCCGCAGCACCGCGAGCAGCGCGCCTGCGATCGCCGACACGCCCGAGGGATAGAGCACCGTTCCCGTCGCGCCCGGCTCCAGCCCGGTCAGCGCATCGCAGAGCGCCCACTGAGTCGGCGCGCCGCGGCGGCCGTAATAGAAATGCCCATCCTCATTCGGTCGCCCGGCGCGCAGTTCGGCCATGTTCGCATAAAGATGCGTACTGGCGCGCCAGACCGGCGGATTGACCACCGCGCCGGTCCATTCTGCACGGCGCCCGGCGTTGACGAGACGGGTGGCGGGGGCGTGATCGTCTGAAGGGGGCTTGGCCATGTCAGCGCCAATAGACCTCCGCCCACTGGCGGTTCAACCGCGCTTTTGGTCCGCGCAGAGGCGCAGAGGAGTGGTGCGGCAGCCCGCCATCCATCTCGAGGGATGCCGCCTGCGGCGGGACTGTGCCCTTCGCGTCTTCGCCGCCTCGCGCCTCTGCGCGAATCAACCGACTTCCTTCGGGGTCGCCGGATCGGCGCCCCATTCCGCCCAGCTGCCATCATAAAGCGCCATGTCCTTCACCCCAAGCCGGTCGAGCGCGAACAGCAGCGCGCAGGCGGTCACTCCGCTGCCGCAGGTGGCGACGATCGGGCGACCGAGATCGACGCCGGCAGTCTCGAACGCGGTACGCAGATCGGCTGCTGGCTTGTATGTCCCATCCGCCGCGAAGAGCGTCGCGTAAGGCACATTGCGCGACCCCGGAATATGCCCCGGCGCAATCCCCGGCCGTGGTTCTGGCGCGCCGCCGGCGAAACGCGGCGCACCGCGCGCATCGATGACTTGGGCGGCGGGGGCATCGAGATTGGCGATCAGATCGGCTTTGTCTCGCAACCGGGCGGTGCCGACCGCCGGAGAAAACCGGGCTGGCAGGACCGCTTCCGCACCGGTTTCGACCGCCCGCCCCTCGGCCTTCCACTTGCCCAAGCCGCCGTCGAGGATCGCCACTTCGCGCACACCGAACGCGCGGGCCACGAACCACGCGCGCGCCGACGTACGGATCGCGCTGTCGTCATAGAGCACGATCCGCTCCTGATCGCCCACGCCAAGCGCACCCAAACGCGCGGCGAAGGTGGCCGCGTCGGGAAATGCGTTCTCGATCGCACCTTGCGGATCGATCAGCGTCGCCAGATCGAGGAACCGCGCGCCGGGTATATGCGCCGCCAGAAACTCGGCCCGGGCGTCACGACCCGTATCGGCGAGATGCATCGAAGCATCGAGCACGACGAGGTCGGCCGCGCCCAATGTGTCCGCTAGCCAGTCGGTGGAAACGAGGCTGTCCATCGTCATGCTCCTCTTTGCGGGCGGCTTGTCACCCGTGTGCGACGGGAGCAAGGGGCGGCGATGACCGACGTTCCTTCAACCCCGCTCCATCTGGGCCGCCCGAGCACGTTGCCGGCCTCTCCCGACATGGCCGTGCTGGATTACGTGCCCAACCCCAGAGTGGGCAGCCTTTATCTCGTCCGCTTCGCGGCGCCCGAATTCACCTCGCTCTGCCCGGTTACCGGCCAGCCCGACTTTGCACACCTCGTGATCGATTACGCACCGGGCAACACCATCGTCGAATCGAAGAGCCTCAAGCTGTTCCTCGGATCGTTCCGCAATCACGCCGGCTTTCATGAAGACGTGACCGTCGGCATCGGCCAGCGCCTGTTCGCCGAGATGGCGCCGGCGTGGTTGCGCATCGGCGGCTACTGGTACCCGCGCGGCGGCATTCCGATCGACGTGTTCTGGCAATCGGGCGCGCCGCCCGAGGGGCTGTGGGTGCCCGAACAGGGCGTGGCGCCGTACCGCGGGCGAGGCTGAGCAGGTCTTGCTCACCCGATTTCCGCGGACGCGGAACAGCGCGGGGCGTGACGTTGGTGCGATCGCCGAAAGTGACCGTGCCGTCAGCATCGCGCTCCATTCGCCGCCAGAAACCGCGCGCATTGTTCGGTTCGGCGCTGCTCGGCAAGGGCTCGTGCGGCACGTAGGTATAAAGCCATAGATTTCTATGGTAAAAACTGAACATTCCCGTATGATGGTTCGCTTACGGTATAGGGGCAAAACTATATCTGCCGGGCGCTGGCGCTCACTCCTGCTTGAGGTGGGAGTGAGCTCGATGATGCCCGACGCCCTGACTACCGGACTGGGCAGAGTTCTGGTTGTTCGATCCGCACCGAAATAAGGAGAGTCTCCCGTGAAGAAGAAAGCGGTACTTGGCGCACTAATCGGCGGCCTTCTTTCGTTTGCATCACCAGCAGCTTCTGCGGCGACCGTGGTGGTGACTTACACGGGTACGGTCCAGAGCGGCACCGATGGACTCGGCCTCTTCGGATCGACCGGCGCGTCGCTCGCCAACGCCAGTTTCGTCGCGCGGTATATATTCGACACCGATGTCGGCCGGATCACGGGTACGTCGGGAGATGTCGCTTACGGCGGATATTCGTTCGGCGGCGCCGCGTCCCCACTGATCTCGGCAACTCTGAAGGTGCACAACGTCATTCAGGCGGTCACCGGTGAGGCTCTCGCCGATCTCGGTTACTTCAATCTGTCGGGCGGGACGTATTACGAATCGTCCGCTGTCTCTAACCCGTTCATCGAGAGTCACGGCGGGATCATTTCCTCCTCGGACGTGGTGTTCGGCAATTATCTGTCGAGTGCGATCAGTTCGATCGATTCGAATGTGTACGAGGCGAGCCTGACCGGCGGCATGACGAGCAACGGCGGCGCGCCCTACTCCGGGTTTTTCGACTTCAACTCGGAAGGCGGAACCGGGCTGACGTCCTATGGCATATTCGCCAGCGGCGGGACGCTGCAAGTAAGCTACTTTCCTACTCCGGAAGCAGCCTTCAAGTCGCTTTCGATCCCGGCTCCGGAACCGACGGCATGGATGATGATGATCCTGGGCTTCGGTTTCATTGGGGCGATGTTCCGGCGCAAATCACGTCAACTCACGCGCAGCGCTGCCGCCTGATCTTTCCCGGGCCCTGGACGGCATTCCTGGTGTTCATATGAAAAAACGCCCCGACCGTCGGGCCGGGGCGTTTTTCTATGTGTCGATCGAACGTCGGTCGGCCGCCGGTTACTCGACGGTGACGGTGACTGCGCGGCGGTTCTTGGCCCAGCTCGCCTCGTCCGAACCCAGCGCGACCGGACGCTCCTTGCCATAGCTGACCGTGGTCAGCCGCGCCGGCTCCACGCCGATGCTGACGAGGTAGTTCTTCGCCGAATTGGCACGCCGCTCGCCCAGCGCGAGGTTGTAATCGCGGGTTCCGCGCTCATCGGCGTGCCCTTCGATCGTCGCGCGCTTGGCCGGATACCGCAGCAGCCACTGCGCCTGCTTCTGCAGCGCGGCTGTGTCGGTGCTGTCGAGATCGGACTTGTCGGTGTCGAAATAGATCGTGTCCTGCCCGCTGAGGAACGCGAGGAAATCACCCTGGCTACCGGGCGCTGGGCCGAGCGTGCCGGGATTGGTCTCGCTGCTGCGCGCCGGACCGGGCTCGGGCGGAAGCGTCTTGGGCGCCTTGGGCGCGCAGGCCGAGAGCGCGAGCGCGCCGGCGATCAGCGCGCCTGAAGCGAGCGGGAGGATTCGGATTGAACGCATCGGAGTCTCCTAACATTGATTAAGCCCGAAGGCTCGGTGCGGTTCCCTGAGATCATTTAACATTATTATTGGCGGATAGGACCCCATGCCGGGTCGGAACCGTCGACGGGGGTAGGAAGCCTCCGCTCGTTCTTGCCGGTCAGATCGACTTGCCAGAGCGAGGTCTTACCGCTGTTCTTCTCGGTACGGAAGAATTGAATGATACGCCCGTTCGGCGCCCAGGTGGGCGCCTCGTCCTGCCAGCTGTCGGTCAGGTAACGCATGCCGCCGCCCGATGGGTTCATCACCGCGACGCGCAGGTTGCCTGCGATGTGGGTGAACGCGATCTGGTCGCCGCGCGGGCTCCACTCGGGCGTCGCCGCGCGGCCGCCGAAGAAGCTGACGCGGCGCTGGTCCGAGCCGTCCGCGTTCATCACATAGACCTGCTGGGTGCCCGAGCGATCGCTCTCGAAGGTGATCTTGCCGCCATCGGGCGAGAACGAGCCGCCGATGTCGATGCCCGGGCTGTCGGTGAGCTTGACCGCGGTTCCGCCGCCCGAAGACGGGATCTTGTAGATGTCGGTGTTGCCGCCGGCCGCCATCGAATAGAGGATCCAGCGCCCATCGGGCGACCAGCGCGGCGCGAACGTGGGGTTGTGCGTGCGCGCGATCAACCGCTGCGTGTCGGTGGCGAGACTGTAAACGTAGATCGAAGGCTCGCCGTTGAGGTAGGACAGATAGAGGATCTGCTTGTAGTCGGGCGAGTAGCGCGGGGTCAGCGCCATCGCCTGCCCGCTCGTCAGGAAGCGGTGGTTCGCACCGTCGGAGTCCATCACCGCGAGGCGCTTGAGCCGGTGGTTCTTGGGGCCGGTCTCGGCGATGTAGGCGATGCGGCTGTCGAAGAACGGGCTCTCGCCGGACAGGCGCGCGTAGACCATGTCCGCGCACTTGTGCGCGGCGCGGCGCCAGTCGCCGGGCGGAACGACCCAGCCGGCCTTCTGCAACTGCTGGCCAAGCTTCACGTCGTAGAGATAGCAGCCCACGGTAAGCTGGCCGTCGGCGCCCGCCTTGACGTAGCCCTGCACCAGCATGTCCGCGCCGCGTCCGGACCATGTCGGGTAGTCGGGCGTGTTGATCTGTGCGAACGCCGGCTGCGGCAGTCCATCGGGGCCTGAAGGCTTGAACAGGCCGTTGTTGCGCAGATCCGCCGCGACGATCCCAGACAGCGCGCGGCCGAGCGCGCCGGTCGAGCCCGCGGAGGTGGTCGTCGGCACGTCCCGATCGGTGGCGAAAGTGGTGATCGCGATGCCGAGGTCTTTCCAGGCGCTCTCGTCCGTTACCGTTCCGGTCAGCACGCCGTCCGGACTACCCGCCGAGGAGTTAGCGGGCGGCGCATCCTGAGCAGCAGCGACCGCTGGCGAAACAGCTATCACCAGGGCGAGTATCGACGGGCGAAGGATCATTGGTCGAGTTTCCTGTCGAAAGTGAATCGCACGCGCTTCCATGCGGTGTAATACTTGGGCGGAAGCGGGAACGGTGCGCTCAGCCTAACCGCGCGCATCGCCTGTTCTATATGCCGCTGCGCCTGTGCGCGGTTGCTGCCCGTCACGCCGGTCTGCGCAACGAAGCGCGGCGCACCCGCCAAAGTTCCATCGGGGTTGAGATCCCACTCGATCGTCGTCGCCAGCTTGTCGACGTCGATACCGTCGGGCGCGGACCAGTTGGGCTTGATCTGGCGCGAGATCGCCGAGGACAGCGATGCGGTGACCCCCGGACCGATCGCAGCGGCAGGCGCATCGTGCGAAGCGCCGGCGGGATCGGCACCGAGGCCCTTGAGGAAGTCCGCCCCGATACGGTGGCCCCCTGCGGGCTTCTTCTGCGGAGGCGCGGCTTCGGCGTGTTGCGCAGGTTTGGCGGCCGCAGCGGGCTTGTGCGGCGCAGGCGAAGGCCGCGGCGTCGGAGCCGCCTTTGCCGGAAGCGGCGGCGGGGCCTTGGGCTGCGGTTGCGGCTCGAGCCGGGCGACCGGCTTAGGCGGAGGCGGAGGCGGCGGAGCCTCGTCGCGCACCGGGGCGGGCGGTGCTGGCACAGGCTGAACCGGCTCCGGCGCCGTTTCGCCCAGGGTCGGCGCGAGATCGGGCGCAGCATGCGCGGCGGGGTTGGGCGAAGTCGAAGTCAGACTGACATCGTTGCTCAGTGACACCGCGATCCGCTCGGGCAGCTTAACGGGCTGGGCATGACGCGTGAACAGCAGCGCGGCCAGCACCGCGGCGTGCAGCGCCGCGGCCAGGATCAGGCCGATCGCCTCGTCGCGGCTGATGGTGCGCGCTGCCATGGGCCGGGACCCTACCGCGCCCAACTGAACGCCCGATGACGCTCTGACACATTTGACGACACTACAATCCCTTCGGCGCCTTGCCGCCCGCGGTCGTCACCAGCGAGATCGAGCGGAAGCCCGCGCGGTTGAGTTCGCCCATCACCGCGATCACCCGCCCATAGTCGAGCGCCTTGTCGGCGCGCAGCGTCACCAGGGGCGGCTTGCCGTCCGGCCCCGGCGGCACTGCCGCGAGCCGCTCGGGCAGCGAGCCTGCCAGCACGCGCTCGCCGTCGAGCTCGATCGTCCCATCGCGGGTCAGAGTGAGGTTGATCTGCTTGTCGTTCTCGCTGAGCGCTTGCGCGCGGCTCTCGGGCAGCTCGACCGGGATGCCCGCCTTGAGCAGCGGCGCGGTGACCATGAAGATGATCAGCAGCACCAGCATCACGTCGACCAGCGGGGTCACGTTGATCTCGCTCATCGCCGCGCGGCGGCTGCCCCGCCCGCGGCGTCTTCGCGATCCTGATGAAGAACCACCCATCGCCATCGCTACTTGTCCAGCTGCCGACTGAGCGAGGCGAGGAAGCGGTCGGCAAACCGCTGCAACCGCGCCTCGAACCCGTTCACCGCATGGCTGTAGCGGTTGTAGGCGATCACCGCGGGGATCGCCGCGAACAGGCCTATGGCCGTCGCGAACAGCGCTTCGGAAATGCCCGGCGCGACCACGGCTAGCGACGAGTTCTGCTCCTGCCCGATCTGGAAGAAGCTGTTCATGATCCCCCAGACGGTGCCGAACAGTCCGACGAACGGCCCGACCGAACCCACCGTGGCGAGGAAGTTCAGCCGGTCCGCAAGCTTGTCCGCCTCCTGCGCGACTTCGGAATCGAGCGTCAGCGCGATCCGCTGGCGAAGGCCTTCGCGATCGACCGTCTTGGCACCTGCAGACTGCTGCCACTCGCCAAAGCCGGCAGCGGCAACGCGCGCGAGCGGCACGTCCCTGCTTGCATATTTCTTCTGGAGTGCCTCGAAATCGGCGGTCTCCCAGAAGTCCTTCTCGTAGGCCGTGGAAGCTCGGCGCACGCTGGCGATCCGCAGTGCGAACGAGAAGATGATCGCCCAGACCCAGAGGCTCGCGAGCAGAAGGCCGGCCATCACCACCTTCACGACGATGTCCGCATCGAGAAACAGCTTGAGCGGATCGAGATGCGTCGGCGGGCTGCCCGAACTGGTGGCAACGGCGGCTGACAAAAGCGGAAACAGGGTCATCGATGTCCTTCGGCGTCTGGCGCGAGAGCGGGGACCAGCGCGGTGATAGCAACGCGCCAGGCGGCCGGTTGGCGGCGCGGGCGCAAGTCCGGACCGACGAAACCGACGCGCACTTCGGCATCGCACAACAGCGCCGGTCCGCGCAGGGCGCGCTGGCGCAGGCGTACGGTGGCAGCGCCGGCCTCCTCCGCCGTCGTTTCGATCACCACCACGTCGTCTAGCCGCGCGGGCGCGCGGAACCCGATCGTCATGTCGGCCACCGCGTACGTGCCATCGCCTGCATCGACGGCGGCGCGCTGATCGATCCCGAGCAGCCGCAACATGTCGGACCGCGCACGTTCGAACCAGCGCAAGTAGTTGGCATGGTAGACGACGCCCGAAAGATCGGTGTCCTCATAGTAGACCCGCACCGCATAGCGGTGAACCGGCCCGTCGAGAAGGCCGCTGGCGGGATCGGGAGGCGGTGCCATGGCGCGCGCTGTTTAGCCTGCGGGCGAGTCGCAGGGCAAGGCGGGCGGCACCTGCGTCGGGGATTTCAGCGTGGTTCGTCGGCCGTGCGGGTCGGCTGATCGTTCCCGGCGCTAATCGCAGATCATGTGCAGGAACTGCCTGCCGCCGAAAATGTGGACGTGGAGATGCGGCACTTCCTGATGCCCATGCCCGCCCATGTTGACCATCAGCCGGTAGCCGGGCGTGTCGAGCTCGAGCAGCCGCGTGACGGTGCCGATCGCGCGGGTGAACCCGGCGATCTCGGCGTCGCTGGCCTTCAGGGTAAAATCGTCCCAGCTGACGTAGGCACCCTTGGGGATCACCAGCACGTGCACCGGAGCCTGCGGACGGATATCGTGGAAGGCGAACGCATAGTCGTCTTCCCACACCTTCTTCGAGGGAATCTCGCCGCGCAGGATCCGCGCGAAGATGTTGTTGTCGTCGTAAGGCAGGCTGGGGTCGATCGGCATGGGGTTCCCCTCAGAAGTTGCGCGAGGCTTTCTCGGCGATGCCCGATTGGCCCTCGCGGCGGTCGAGTTCGGCGAGTACGTCGGCGAGCGGCACATCCTTGGCATTGAGCAGCACGAGCAGGTGGAACAGCAGGTCCGCCGCCTCACCGACCAGCGCTTCGCGATCCTCGACGAGTGCGGCGATCACCGTCTCGACAGCCTCCTCGCCGAGCTTCTGGGCGATCTTCCTGATGCCGCGCGCATTGAGCTTAGCGACATAGCTCGACGCCGGATCGGCATCGCGCCGCGCGGCGATCGTGGCTTCGAGGTGGGTTAGGGTCTCGGACATCGGTGCGGCATGCTTTGGTCGGTGGCGTGGGTCAAGCGCCGCGCGCGGGCTTCGACAGGCTCAGCCCGAGCGGCCTTTTTCGGATAAGTTCCCCAAACCCCGCTCAGCCTGAGCCTGTCGAAGGCCCCGCGCCGAATCCGCCGCCTAAGCGCGCGCGGGCAGTCCCGCCGCACGCAGCGCCGCATGCGCTTCGGCGACCGAGTGCTTGCCGAAGTGGAAGATCGACGCGGCGAGCACCGCGCTCGCATGCCCCTCGATCACGCCCGCCACCAGATGATCGAGATTGCCGACACCCCCGCTCGCGACCACCGGCACCGACACCGCATCGGCGATCGTGCGTGTCAGCGCGAGGTCGTAACCGTTCTGGGTGCCGTCGCCGTCCATCGAAGTGACGAGCAGTTCGCCAGCTCCCAGAGCGGCGAGGCGCACTGCGTGTTCGACAGCGTCGATGCCGGTCGCCTTGCGGCCGCCGTGCGTGAAGATTTCCCAATGGTCCTCGACCCGCCGCGCGTCGACCGAGGCGACGATGCATTGCGAGCCGAACCGCTCGGCGATGTCGGTGACGACTTCGGGGCGCGTGACGGCCGCCGAGTTGACCGCCACCTTGTCCGCACCCGCGAGCAGCAATGCGCGCGCATCCTCGGCGCTGCGCACCCCGCCGCCGACGGTCAGCGGCATGAAGCACACTTCTGCCGTCCGGCGGACCACGTCGAGCAGCGTGCCGCGCCCTTCGTGGCTGGCGGAGATGTCGAGGAAGCACAGTTCGTCGGCGCCCGCCAGATCATAGGCGCGCGCCTGCTCGACCGGATCGCCTGCATCGATCAGGTCGACGAAGTTGACGCCCTTGACCACACGCCCGTCGCGCACGTCGAGGCAAGGGATGACGCGGATGCGAACGGTCATGATTCCTCCCCCAACGGGGGAGGGGGACCATGCGCAGCAT
>CAJCHR010000358.1 GCA_903970225.1 Actinobacteria bacterium 21-64-8
GCCGAGATCAGGCAAATCGCCAGCATCACCGCCGCGAAACCCAGCCACTCGCGCCATGTGCCCAGTACGAACCACGCCGCGATCCCGAAGCCGAAAGCGATCGTCAGCCACGGCCCGCGCTCGAAGCCTTGTGCGAGAAGAAATCGCTCGACACGCGCGGCCCCGCTGGACAAGGGGCCTTGGCTGCGCCAAGAACTTTGCTGCAGTGCAGCGTCCCCGCCGGACGTGACAACGTCGAGTCCCGAATCCCCGCCATCAGGGATTGGCCCCGCCGCTGGTTCGGCATACGAGGCGTGTTCGGCAGGGCCGGCCATATGGCTTATTGGACAGGAACGACGGCGTAATGGCAAGCAGCGAGGCGGTGGCGGGAGGAGCGGCGGACGGTTCGGCGCTTGGCCGGCCAGTCGTGACCCGTTTTGCGCCCTCGCCCACCGGCTTCCTGCACATCGGCGGCGCGCGCACCGCGCTGTTCAACTGGCTGTTCGCGCGCCACCATGGCGGCACCTATCTGCTGCGGATCGAAGACACCGACCGTGCGCGCTCGACCGAGGCCGCGATCGACGCGATCTTCGACGGCTTGCGCTGGCTGGGCCTCGATGGCGACGAGCCCGCAACCTTCCAATTCGTCCGTACGCCGCGCCACGCCGAAGTCGCGCAGGCGCTGCTCGATGCCGGCCACGCCTATCGCTGCTACCTGACCGCAGAGGAACTCGCCGAGCGCCGCGCGCTCGCCACGGCCGAGCGCCGTCCGTTCCGGCTGAACAGCGAGTGGCGCGATCGCAGCCCGGTGGATGCACCCGAAGGCCTGCCGTCCGTCATTCGGATCAAGGCCCCCCGTGAGGGCGAAACGACGATCGACGATCTCGTCCAGGGCACCGTCACGGTCTCCAACGCCGAGATCGACGATTTCGTGCTGCTCCGCTCGGACGGCACGCCGACGTACATGCTCGCGGTGGTGGTGGACGATCACGACATGGGTGTCACGCATGTGATCCGCGGCGACGATCACCTCAACAACGCGTTCCGCCAGCTTGCAATCATCCACGCGATGAACTGGGAGGTCCCGGTCTACGCGCATGTCCCGCTGATTCACGGTGCGGACGGGGCGAAACTGTCCAAACGCCACGGTGCGCTCGGGGTCGACAGCTACCGCGACGAGCTGGGCATCCTGCCCGAAGCTCTGTTCAATTACCTGCTCCGGCTCGGCTGGGGCCACGGCGATGACGAGATCATCAGCCGCGAACAGGCGATCGCGTGGTTCGATATCGCCGACGTCGGCAAAGGCCCATCGCGCTTTGATCTCGCCAAGCTGCAGAGCCTTAACGGGCACTACTTGCGCGAAGCGGATGACGCGCGTCTGGCCGAACTGGTCGCGGCGCGTCTTGGCGGCGATCCGGATCTGGCGCTGCTGGCCCGCGCGATGCCGCATCTCAAGGTCCGCGCCAAGGATCTCAATGAACTCGCCGACGGTGCGAAATTCCTGTTCGCGGTGCGCCCCATGACGTTCACTGACAAGGCCGCGGCGCTGCTGACGGGCGAGGCGCGCGCGCTGCTCGGCCGAATCGAGAGCCTGCTTGCGGGAACCAACGATTGGTCGGTCGCCGCGCTCGAAGCGACGCTCAAGGCGCTGGCCGAGGAACTGGGGCTGGGCCTGGGCAAACTGGCGCAGCCGCTTCGCGCGGCGCTGACGGGGCAGACCACGTCGCCCGGGATTTTCGATGTATTAGAACTGCTCGGGCGCGACGAAAGCCTGGCGCGGATTGCCGCGCAGGTCCCCGCCGATGCCCGGTCACAATCCTAAAAGGGAGTGCGAATAGTGGCCGACCAAGCAAAGCTCATCGCCGGAGGGGCGGAATACGATTATGCGGTCCTGAAAGGCAGTGTTGGTCCGGATGTCGTCGATATCCGCAAGCTCTACGGCCAGACCGGGCTGTTCACGTTCGACCCCGGTTTCACCTCGACCGCAGCCTGCGAGAGCGCGCTGACCTATATCGACGGCGACGAAGGCATCCTGCTTCACCGCGGCTACCCGATCGGGCAGCTGGCAGAGAGCTCTAGCTTCATGGAAGTCTGCTACCTGCTGCTGAACGGCGAGCTGCCGAACGCGCCGGAACTGGACGATTTCTCCGCCACGATCACCCGCCACACGATGCTGCATGAGCAGCTCAACACGTTCTACACCGGCTTCCGCCGTGACGCGCACCCGATGGCGATCATGTGCGGCGTGGTCGGCGCGCTTTCGGCGTTCTATCACGATTCGACCGACATCACCGATCCGAACCACCGCAAGATCAGCTCGCACCGTTTGATCGCCAAGATGCCGACCATCGCGGCGGCCGCATACAAGTACTCGGTCGGGCAGCCGTTCCTCTATCCCGACAACTCGCTGAGCTACACCGGCAACTTCCTGCGCATGACCTTCGGCGTCCCCGCCGAGGAATACGAGGTGATCCCGGCAGTCGAGAAGGCGATGGACCGGATCTTCATCCTCCACGCGGATCACGAGCAGAACGCTTCGACCTCGACCGTGCGCCTTGCCGGATCGTCGGGCGCGAACCCGTTCGCGTGTATTGCCGCGGGTATCGCCTGCCTGTGGGGCCCGGCGCATGGCGGCGCCAACGAGGCGGCGCTCAACATGCTCAAGGAAATCGGCACGCCCGACAAGATCCCGCACTACCTCGAGCGCGCCAAGGACAAGAACGATCCGTTCCGTCTGATGGGCTTCGGCCACCGAGTCTACAAGAACTACGATCCGCGCGCGACCGTGATGCAGAAGACCGTGCGCGAAGTGTTCGACGTGCTCAAGGTTACCGACCCGGTGTTCGAGACCGCACTTCGGCTCGAAGAGCTCGCGCTCAACGATCCGTACTTCATCGAGAAGAAGCTGTTCCCGAACGTCGATTTCTACTCGGGCATCATCCTTTCCGCCATCGGCTTCCCGACCACGATGTTCACCGCGCTGTTCGCGCTCGCGCGCACCGTGGGCTGGGTCGCGCAATGGAACGAGATGATTTCCGATCCCAACCAGAAGATCGGCCGCCCGCGCCAGCTCTACACCGGCCCGACACAGCGCGACTACGTGCCGATCGGCTCGCGCTGAGTTGGAATGGTCCGGGCGGGCTTCACCGCCCCCCGGACCTTCCTACTTCGTCTTGCGCAGCGCCTGTCCCGGCGTTCGCTGCAGCAACGTCCCCGCGATGAGCATGAGAGAGATCACCTCGGTCGCCAGAAGTGTGAGACCCGAGACCGCTGCCACCGCCAGCAACAGTGCGACGAGCGCCCGGTCGTGCAGCCACCGCGCGGTGCGGCTTTCATAAAGCCGCGGTACCAATCGTAGCAGGCCGACCAGCGTCAGCGGCGCGAACACACCGTCGACCAGCGTCGCGGCCGAAAATCGCGGCGCCGGCCACGCGATCAGCACCACCAGCGCCGCGTCGGTCAGCCCCATAAGGGTCGCGGTCAGCGCGGCGACGATCCCGCCGGGCTGGAGAGAGCCCTGCTCCACCCGCATCAGCATCAAAGCCGTCTGCGCCGAGAGCACCGACAGCGCGACCAGCACGAACCCGCTTGCCGCCGCACCCAGCCCGATCGCCCCGAGCGCCATCAGCAGCAACACCCCCGCGCCCACCGCAGGCATCCGGCTGCCTCCGCTGAGCAAAGCCGGGCCGAATAGCCGGATCATCCCTCGCGCAAGCAGCCGGCTCGGCGTCGCGTCGCGTTCGTCACCCAGGTTGAGCGCGATCCACTCGCTGTCGAGCCGCAGTGCATCGGCTTCGCTGCGCACCAGCATCCAGCGATCGTCGGCGCGCACGGCATCGGGAATCTCGCGCATCGCCACGCCCGATTGCAACGCGATCCGCGTCAACGCGGAGACCGGATCGTAATCGTCCGGAAGCTCGGCGAGCCGGCTGACCAGTTTTCCGGGCGCGAGCATGATCCCGGCGGTGCCGCGATTGATATCGAGCCGCTCGAAGCCTGCGGGAAGCGCGTGTTCGATCGCCTGAGTCAGCACCGCCTGCCCCGGTTCGAGCAGTTTCACGGCCGAAGCCGGCTCGACCAGCAAGCCATCTGCAAGGACCAGCAGTTCGTCGTCCGCGCCGACCAGTCCGACAAGCCGCTGGCCGGAGCCGATCACGTTGAAGCGGGCGCCCGCGCGCTCGGCACTGTCCTGAAGCTCGTCCAGCGGCGGACCGCCTGGCCGGGCCAGACACACGATCCGCCGGCATTCGAGCGCTAGCGCAAGATCGAGTTGATGGCGCGCGATCGTCCTTCCCGCCACCGTGAGAAAAGCGCGCGGTCCATCATCCTCATCACCCGCAAGCTCGATCATCGATAACAGCGCAATGCGCAGCGCAACCTCCCCTGACGGCGCCCCAAGACTTTGATCCTACGGAATGCACCGCGCGGTGCCAAGCGAGGTAAAATCAACAGCCCGCGGGCTGCAACGCGCGGCGCCACGTGTTACGAGGGCAGGAACGGACAGGGGCGAGCCATGATGACGGTCGAGGCGGCGGGTGAGAACACCGAACCGGAAATTCTGCAGGCGGACCCCGAGCGGCAGAACATATTCGTCGCCGCAGCGGAGGCGTACGCCCCGGACACAATCCCGACACCCGACCGAGCCTGGCTGTTACCGCTGATCGCTGGAATCGCGATTGTCGGATGGAGCATCGCGTTCGCCGGACTGTTCGGGCCCGCATTCTCGGCGGCGAACCCGCGCGAGATCGCAGGGCTGCTGGGAACCTGGACTCTCCCGGTCTTGCTCATCCTCGTCGTCTGGCTCCTGATCCGTGGCAACAGCAGCCGTGAGGCGGGCCGGTTCCAGCGTGCCGCCAGCCTTTTGGGAACCGAGGCAGCACGGCTCGAAGCACGGCTGGTCAGCGTCAACGGTGAACTCGGTCTCGCGCGGCAATTCGTTGAGGCACAGTCGCGCGATCTCGAAAGCCTCGGCCGCGTCGCGGTCGAGCGGCTCGGCGAATCCGGCTCCCAGTTGAGCGCGATGGTCCAGACGAGCTCCGAGCGGATTGAGGCGATCGCGGAGGTCAGCCGAGTCGCGCTGGAAAACATGGAGGCCCTTCGCGGGCAACTCCCGGTGCTCGCAAGCTCGACCAAGGATGTCACCAATTTCATCGGCAGCGCCGGCCGCAATGCGCAGGAGCATGTCGGCGCGCTGCAAACGGCACTCAAGCATCTGGGCGATACCGGGCTCGCTAACGAACAGCAGGTGCGCACGATGCGCGCCGCGGTCGAGTCCGCGATCGGCGAATTCTCACGGCAATGCGAGCAACTCGGTTCGATCGCCGAAGTGCGCTTCGCCGCGCTCGCCGATCGCGGAGCGACGTTCCGGGGCGAGCTCGACGGGCATGAGGCAGCGGCACTTGCAGCGGTTCGCGCGCGCGCCGGCGCGCTTTCGGAAGAATTGTCGCAGCTCTCCGCCCGGCTCGAAGCCGAGGAGCAGTTGCGGGTCATGGCCATGCAGCAGCGCACCGAGGGCCTGCGCGGCGAAAGCGAGCGCCTGATCGGCACGCTGCGCGCCGGCGAGGACGAAGCGCTCTCGCGCTGGCGCGAGTCGGTCGAGCGGATCGAGGCCGATGTCGGCGCGGCGTTCGTGATCGTCGAGAATGCGGGGCGCGACGCGCACGATGCCTCGCACCAGCGTCTGGTCGCGCTGTCGGACGAGGTCGACCGGATCGACGCCGCCTTGCACCAGCGCGAAGAGACGTTCTCGACGCAGATCGCCGAGCGCCGGGCCGCGTCGGCGGCCGAGGAGCAGCAGGCGCTCATGTCGTTCGAAGATCGGCTGCGGGGTCTCGACATGGCGATCGCGGCGCGCCGGGTGGAGCAGGAGCACCACGCCGCCGCGCTCGCCGCGCATGACGAAGCGATCGTCGGGCGGCTGACCCAGTGCGAAGAGCGCATCGCCGAGATCGCCTCGCATGGCGGGCAAGTCGGCGCCCGGCTGACCGAAGAACTGCGCGCTTTGACCGAAGGCCTTGCCGACAGCCGCGCGACGCTCGCCGCGACGAACGGCGATGTCGTGGCGCTCAGCGATGCAAGCGCGCAGTTGCTGGGCCACCTGCATGCGGCTTCGGCGCACAGCCGCGAGGAGCTGCCGGCCGCGATCGCGCTGGGCACTGCCAAGTTCGCCGACCTGGCGGACCAGAACACGCGGCTGCTCGCGACGCTGGCCGACGCGCAGCATCAGGGGGAGACGCTGGCCGTATTGCTGCAGAAATCAGGCGGACAATTGCTTGCCGATTTCAGCGAGATCGCCGCTCTGCAATCGAGCGCCAACGACAAGGCGGGCGCGCACGGAGAGCAATTGGCGAAGCTGCTCGCGACGCTCGGCACGCTCGATGAAGCGAACGATTACGTGCTCGCCAAGGCGCGCGGCGAGTTCGCGGAAACGCTGTCTGCGCTTGCACGCCAGCTCGCCGACGCCAGCGCCGATGCGCTCGGCCGCGCTTTGCGCATCGGCACAGCCCAGACCGCGGGCAAACTCGAACAGGCCGCCGCGCACGCGGTGGGCGTCAGCACCGAGGCGGCATTGCAACTGCGCGGCGAGATCGACCGGATCGAGGAGCTGACCGGCGGCATCGAAGCCCGATTGACCGTGGCCCGCAACCAGGCCGAAACCCGCATCGATCATGATTTCGCGCGCCGCGCGGCCCTGATCACCGATCGGCTGAATGCGCAGGCGATCGACATCGCAAGGGCGCTCGATCGCGATGTGCCCGAGGCCTCATGGAGCGATTACGTGCGCGGCAAGCGTGGCCTGTTCGCGCGGCGTGCGGTGCGGCTGCTCGATGCGAGCGAAGCAAGCGCGGTTGGTGCGCTCTATGAAGGCGATGCCGAATTCCGCGAGTACGTCAGCCGCTACATCACCGACTTCGAAGGCATGCTGCGTGAACTGCTTGGCGCGGAAACCGGGCATACCTTCGCCGTCACGCTGCTGTCGTCGGATCTGGGCAAGCTTTATGTGGCGCTGGCGCAGGGAATCGAGCGGATCAGGCGGTAAGGCACGAGCCCTTGCGCAACGGAACGGCTGCGAAACGCATCCCGATTTGAGCAAGTCGTCACCCTGAACTCGTTTCAGGGTCCATCACACCTTTCGCGTAGTTCTCGCATCGACGCACTTCCGCCGCCTTGGGCCCGCTGGCGGCGCGTCCCAGGGAACGGGACCTGCGGCACGATGGATGCTGAAACGAGTTCAGCATGACGATGGGCTTGCTTCCCAGCGTTGCGCTTGCAGGAAGGGCAGGGAGCGGCGCCGGCCGATCGCGCTCACTTCAGATAATCAGGATCCTTGTACCCGGGCGGCTTGCCGAAGAAATTCAGCATGTCCTTCGTCACCCAGCCATGGTCGTAGTTCAGGTAATACAGCCCGAACAAAACCGCCGCGAGCACGGCCGCGCGGATCGCGACCTTGCCCGGCTGCCAGTTCGCGGGCGCGCTTTCGACCTGACCCAGAAGGTTCGGTTTGCCCACTTCCTCATTGGTGCGCATGCCGAACGGCATCACCAGGAAGCAGCTGAGCACCCAGAACAGCGTGTAGATCGCGATGATCGAGGTCCATGCCATCCTAGTCGCCTAGCAGGATCACCTGAACCTGCGGTTTCTTGCCTGACCAGCGCGTGGCGGCGCGGCGCGCGGCGAGGCGGGCGGCTTCGATGCGCAGCGCGCGGTCGCGCTGGGCAGGCCCGTTAAGCTTGCCGAGCGCCTTGGTCACGTCCGCACGGGCTTCGGCCACGAAGCGGTCGTAGTCCTCGTCGAGCGGCAAGCCGAGCCCGGCGACTTCGACCGCACCCTTCGCGCCGATCGCGACCGTCACCATGCCGTTGATCGCGAGCCGGCGGCGCATCGTTATCGCATCGCCGTTCGCGGCCGAAATGATATCGCCGTCCAGCACGAGCCGGCCATGGCGAACCTCGCCGAACTTGCCCGGTTTGCCGGGCGCGATCCGCACGAGATCGCCATTGCCCTGGAACACCGTTTTGGGAATGCCGTAAGCCGCGCCGAGGCGCGCCTGCTCGGCCATATGGCGCATCTCACCGTGGACCGGGATCAGGATTTCGGGTCGCAGCCAGCCATAGAGCGCTTCCAGCTCCGGCCGTCCGGGGTGACCCGAAACGTGGATCGGGCTCTGCCGGTCAGTAACGATCTCGATGCCGCGGCTCGCCAGCTTGTTCTGGATGCGCCCGATCGCGATCTCGTTGCCCGGGATCTGCCGGCTGGAGAACAGCACGACATCGCCGCGTTCGAGCTTGAGCTGATGGCTCTCATCGGTGATCCGCGAAAGCGCCGCGCGCGGCTCGCCCTGGCCACCCGTAGCAACGATCAGCAACTGCCCGCGCGGCACGTCCTTCGCTTCATCGAAGCGGATCACCGGCGGAAAATCTTCGAGATAGCCGCTGGCCTTGGCCGCGCCGATGATCCGGTCAAGCGAACGGCCCGCGACGCACAGCTTGCGCCCGCTCGCGCGCGCGACTTCGCCCAGAGTCTGCAGCCGCGCGACGTTCGAGGCGAACGTCGTCACCAGCACGCGCTTGCCCTTGTGCTTGGGCATCTCCTCGAGCAGCGCGTGATAGACCTCGCCTTCGGAGCCCGACGCCTCGGGGTTGAAGACGTTGGTCGAATCGCAGACCATCGCCAGCACGCCCTCGTCACCGATCGCGGTGAGTTCCTCCTGGGTGGTGGGCACGCCGACACGCGGGTCGTCGTCGAGCTTCCAGTCGCCGGTGTGGAAAATGCGGCCGTAAGGCGTATCGATCAGCAGCGCGTTGCCCTCGGCGATCGAGTGCGCGAGCGGCAGGTAGCTGATCGTGAACGGGCCGATCTGGAATGGCTCGAGATCGTGGACGACGTTGAGTTCGACCTCGCCGATCAGACCGGCTTCCTCGAGCTTGTCGTTGACGAGGCGCGCGGTGAACGGGGTCGCCCACATCGGGACGCCGAGGTCCTCGATGAAGTAAGGCACCGCGCCGATGTGATCCTCATGCGCGTGAGTCAGCACTACCCCAAGCAGGTCTTTCTTGTTCTCCTCGATGAAATCGAGATCGGCGAAGACCAGGTCGACGCCGGGATATTCGTTGCCGCTGAAGGTCATGCCGAGATCGACCATCAGCCATTTGCCGTCGCAGCCATAGAGATTGACGTTCATGCCGATCTCGCCCGATCCACCGAGGGCGCAGAACAGCAATTCTTTTCCGGGTTTCATTCTAATTCCAAAATGTCAGTTAAAAGCGGCCCCAGATCAGCTCATTCGGGCCGCGAGGATCGCTAGACCCTCCAATGTAAGATCGGGATCGACGGTATCAAAGATCCCGCTCGCCTGGTCGAATAGCACGGCAAGGCCCCCCGTGGCGATGACCTTGACCGGTCGGCCCACTTCGGCGCGCATCCGCGCGATCAGGCCTTCCATCATCGCGACATAGCCCCAGAACACGCCGATCAGCATCTGATCCTCGGTGTTGGTGCCGATCACGCTGTTGGTCTTGGGCGCGGCGATGGCGATACGCGGCAGCATCGCGGTGTTGCCGACGAGCGCGTCGAGCGAGAGGTTGATGCCCGGCGCGATGATCCCGCCTTTGTAGGCGCCGTTGAAATCGATCACGTCGAACGTCGTCGCGGTGCCGAAATCGACCACGATCAGGTCGCCCGGATACTTGGCGTGCGCCGCGATCGCATTGACCGCGCGGTCGGCGCCGAGCGAGCTGGGTTGATCAACATCGATCGCCATGCCGTAGCTCGCAGGAGCGCGACCTGCGACCAGCGGAGTGAGATTGAAGTAGTTGCTGGCAAGCACTTCGAGGTTGTGAAGCGCACGCGGGACGACGGTCGCGATGATGATCCTGGTGATCGCCTTGCGGTCCACGCCGCGGATGGTGAGCAACTGCATCAGCCACACCGCATACTCGTCGCCAGTGCGCCGCGGATCGGTGGCGATGCGCCAGCGCGCCTTGATCTTGCCGACCGCGCCCGATTCCGGATCGTCGAACAGCGCGAACACGACGTTGGTGTTGCCAGCATCGATGGCGAGCAACATCGATTAACTCCCCATCGCGGCAAGGCTGACTTCGCCTGCATGAATGGCACGCAGCCGTCCGTCAGCCAAGCGCAGCTGAAGCGCGCCGTCGTCAGCGAGGCCCGCGAAAGTGCCTGAGACCTGTTCGCCCGCGAGATCGACCGTGAATGCCGTGCCTTCCGGATGCGCGGCGGCGAGCCAGCGCCGGATGATTGGCGCGATGCCGAAATCGCGCCAGCGCTGGAGTTCGAGGTCGAAGCTCTTGCGAAGTGTGTCAGCGAAGTCGTCGCGCGAGGGCGAGGCGGTGAAGTCGGCCAGCGATGCAGTTGCGCGCCCGGGCACGACCGGTGCCGCGACGAGATTGACGCCGATGCCGAGGATCACCGCCGAGCCTGCGCCTTCCAGCAGCATTCCTGCGACCTTGGCAGGGCCGACCAGAACGTCATTTGGCCACTTGAGCTTCGCACCGGACAGATCGATCGCACCATGCACGGCGAGCCCGGCGACCAGCGACAGCGTCGGCAGCGCCGGATCGCCATGGCGGGCATGGATGACCGTCGAGCCCATGAAGTTGCCCGCGCCATCGAACCACGTGCGGCCTTGGCGCCCTCGCCCCGCGTTCTGGCGATCGGCGACGAGCCACTCGCCCTCGGGCACGTGTTCGCCGCCGGCGAGGCGTTCGCGCAGAACCTCGTTGGTCGAGCCGACTTCTGGAACGAAACGGATCAAACGAAGCGGAACAGCGCGCTCGCGGCGGTGTCGGCCAGTGTGCCGAGCCACCCGGTTGCGAGGTAGGCGAGCGGCGAGATCGCGATCGAGGCGATCAGCAGGATCGCGCGGTGGGCAAAGTCGCCGTGCCGGGCCACGCGGTTGGCGGGCTCGTCGAAGAACATCGTCTTGACGATCTTGAGGTAATAGAACGCACCGATCACGCTCGCGGTCATGCCCAGCGTCGCCAGCACGACGAACCCGGCGTCGACCGCGGCACGGAAAACCACGAACTTGGCCCAGAAGCCGAACAGTGGCGGAATGCCCGCGAGGCTGAACATCACCGCCATCATCGCCCAAGCCAGCATCGGCTGCGTAGTCGAAAGCCCGGCAAGGTCGGCAATCGCCTCGACCGGCTCGCCATCGGCGTCGCGCAGCATCAACACCACGAGGAAGCCGGCGACCGACATCGCGACGTAGACCACCATATAGACCAGCATCGCCGAGGCGCCCTGCGGCGTCGCCACGGCGAGGCCGATCAGCAGGAAGCCGACGTTGTTGATGGAGGAATAGGCGAGCAGCCGCTTGATGTTGCTCTGCCCGATCGCACCGAGCGCGCCGACGACAATCGAGGCGAGCGCCGCGAACAACACGATCTGCTGCCACGCGCCCGGCTGCGTGCCGAACGCGCCCAGCGATACGCGCATGAGGAGCGACAAGGCCGCGACCTTGGGCGCGGTGGCGAAGAAGGTCGTCACCGGGGTCGGCGCGCCTTCGTAGACATCGGGCGTCCACATATGGAACGGCACCGCGGCGATCTTGAACGCGAGGCCCGCGAGCACGAACACGATGCCGAACAATGCGCCGGTGCTCAGAGCATGCCCCTGCCCGCCGAGCGCCGTGCGGATCTGGCCGAAGTCGGTGGTTCCAGTGAAGCCGTAGGTCAGGCTGATCCCGTAAAGCAGGATGCCGCTGGCGAGCGCTCCGAGCACGAAGTACTTGAGCCCGGCCTCGGCCGAGCGCTCGTCTGTGCGCAGGCTTGCCGCGAGCACGTAGGAGGCGAGCGAGTTCAGTTCGAGGCCGATGTAGAGCGTCAGCAGGTTGGTGGCCGAGACCATCAGGCCCATGCCCGCCGCGGCGAACACGATGAGCAGCGGGAACTCCGCCCGCATCGCCTTGAACCGGTCGAAGAACGCAGGCGCGATGATCAGCACCACGGCGGCGGAGCCGAAGATCAGCAACTTGGCGAAACTGGCGAATGCATCGGCGCGGTATTCACCGAAGAATGCAGCCGTGGCCGGCCCCGCAGCGCCGCTGCACAGTGCGGGGACAACGAGGATCGCAGCGGCGACCAGTGCGGCGACCGACAGAATGCTGATCAGCTTGGCCGACTTGTCGCCGCCCCAGGCCGCGACCAGCAGCAACAGCAAGCCGGAAATGCTCAGCACTTCCTCGGGCGCGACGAGGCTCAGCGATTGCAGCAGGCCGGACATCAGTGCGCTCCCTCAACCGACGCGGCAGCCGCGGCAAGCATCGGCTTGGCCCCTGTCAGCTTCGAATCGCTCGCGGGCTTGACCTTCGCAAGGCGCGCGTCGAGCCAGGTGACGTCCTTGTGGATCGGCGCCAGGAAGCTCTCCGGGTAAACGCCCATCCACATGACCGCCGCCGCCAGCGAGCCGAGCATGATCCATTCGCGCGCATCGATATCGCGCATTGCGGCAGCATCGGCGTTCTTCTGCACACCGAATATCACCCGGCGATAAAGATAGAGCATGTAAGCGGCGCCCAGAATGATGCTGGTGGTGCAGACCAGCGCGACCCAGCTCGACAGCTGGTAAATGCCCAGAAGACTGAGGAACTCGCCCACGAAGTTGCTCGTGCCGGGCAGGCCGACAGAGGCCATTGTGAACAGCATGAAGAACAGCGCGTATTTCGGCATGTTGATCGCAAGGCCGCCGTAGCGATCGATCTCACGCGTGTGCAGCCGGTCGTAGATCACGCCGACGCATAGGAACAATGCGCCGGAGACGAGCCCGTGGCCGAGCATGACCATGACCGAGCCCTCGAGCCCCTGCTGGTTGAACGCGAACAGGCCGATGGTGACGATACCCATGTGCGCCACCGACGAATAGGCGATCAGCTTCTTCATGTCGTGCTGCACCAGCGCGACCAGCGAGGTGTAGACCACTGCGATCATCGAGAACCAGAAGATCAGCCATGCGAACTGCACGCTCGCTTCGGGGAACATCGGCAGCGAGAAGCGGATGAAGCCGTAGCCGCCCATCTTGAGCAGCACGCCGGCTAGGATGATCGAGCCCGCGGTCGGCGCCTGGACGTGCGCATCGGGCAGCCAGGTGTGCACCGGCCACATCGGCATCTTGACCGCGAAGCTCGCGAAGAACGCCAGCCACAGCCACTTCTGCGCGGCGACCGGGAAGTTCGTGACCATCAGCGCCGGGATGTCGGTGGTGCCCGCATAATGCGCCATCCACAGCATCGCGATGAACATCACGACCGAGCCGAGCAGTGTGTAGAGGAAGAACTTGTAGCTCGCGTAGATCCGGTCCTGGCCGCCCCAGATGCCGATGATCAGGTACATCGGGATCAGGCCGGCCTCGAACATGATGTAGAACAGGTAGAGGTCCTGCGCCGCGAACACGCCGATCATCAGCGTTTCCATCAGCAGGAACGCCGCCATGTACTCGCCGACGCGCTTTTCGATCGCGTGCCAGCTGGCCCCGATGCAGATCGGCATCAGGAACACCGAGAGCACGATCAGCATCAGCGCGATGCCGTCTATCCCGAGCGCCCATGAGAAGCCCTGGAACAGCGGCACTTTTTCGACGAACTGCCACTGTGCGCCGCCGATGTCGTAATTCGCCCACAGCACGATGCCGAGCGCGAAATCGACCAGCGTGGCGACGAGCGCGGTCACCCGCGCCGCCTGAGCATTCAGCATCAGGCAGGCGACAGCACCGATCAGCGGCACCACGAGCATCAGCGTAAGGATCGGAAAACCTTGCATTATCATCAGTGCCCCAGGACCCAGCTGACTGCGCCCACAAGTCCCAGCAGCATCACCAGCGCGTAGCTGTACAGATACCCGGACTGGACTTTCTTCGCGTAGACCGAACCCTTCTCGACCACCCAGGCAGCGCCGTTGGGGCCGAAGCGATCGATCACGCCTATGTCCCCGAACTTCCAGAAGAACCGGCCGATCGCGAAGGCGGGGCGCACGAACAGGAAGTCGTAGAGCTCGTCGAAGTACCACTTGTTGTACACGAAGCGGTATACGACGCCGATCTGGCCGGCGACCGCGGCAGGGAACTTCGGATTCTTGATGTAGCCGTACCACGCGATCACGAAGCCCAGCGCCATCACCGTGAACGGCGCCCACTTGACCCACGCGGGCACGTCCTCGCTCGCGGTCATCAGGTGATCGTTGAACGCGAGGCTGCCCTTCCAGAACCCGGCGCCGGTTTCAGGACCGACGAACCAGCTGTGGAACACCGCGCCCGCGAACACCGCGCCGATACTGAGGATCACCAGCGGGAGCAGCATGACCCACGGGGATTCGTGCGGATGATAGCCGCCGGTGCCGTCACCGTGGTCAGCGTGCGCATCGTGGCCGTGATCGTCATGGCCGTGTGCATGATCGTCATGACCATTATCGCCGTGGCCATGCGCGTCATGCACCGCATGCTGGATGTGCTCGGACTGGATCCAGCGCGGGCTTCCGAAGAACGTCAGGAACACCAGGCGCCAAGAATAGAAGCTGGTCATCAGCGCCGCGATGATGCCGCACCAGAATGCAAATCCGCCCAGCTCGGTGCCGGCCGCGAACGCGCTCTCGAGGATCGAGTCCTTCGAATAGAAGCCCGCGAAGCCGCCGATCCCGTCGATGCCGACACCGGTGATCGCAAGCGTGCCGGCCGTCATCGCCCAGAACGTGATCGGGATCTTCTTACGCAGGCCGCCATAGAACCGCATGTCCTGCTCGTGGTGCATCGCGTGGATCACGCTGCCCGCGCCGAGGAACAGCAGCGCCTTGAAGAACGCGTGCGTGAACAAGTGGAACATCGCCGCGCCGAATGCGCCCACCCCTGCGCCGAAGAACATGTAGCCCAGCTGCGAGCAGGTCGAATAGGCGATGACGCGCTTGATGTCCCACTGCGTCGTGCCGACGGTGGCGGCGAAGAAGCAGGTCGCGGCGCCGACGAAGGTGACAACGCCGAGGGCGACCGGGCTGGTCACGAACATCGGTGAGAGGCGGCAGACCATGAACACGCCTGCGGTGACCATCGTCGCCGCGTGGATCAGCGCCGAGACCGGGGTCGGGCCTTCCATTGCGTCCGGAAGCCATGTGTGCAGGCCCAGCTGCGCCGACTTACCCATCGCGCCGACGAACAGTAGCAGGCACAGCACCGTCATCGTGTGCGCGTCAAACCACAGGAAGTGGATCGTCGATCCGGCCATTCCCGGCGCGGCGGCCAGGATCGCGGGGATCGAGACGGTGCCGAACACCATGTACGTGCCGAAGATGCCGAGCATGAACCCGAGATCGCCCACGCGGTTGACCACGAACGCCTTGATCGCCGCGGCGCCCGCGGATGGCTTCTGGAACCAGAAGCCGATCAGCAGGTACGACGCGAGGCCCACGCCTTCCCAGCCGAAGAACATCTGGACCAGGTTGTTGGCGGTCACGAGCATCAGCATCGCGAAGGTGAACAGCGACAGGTACGCGAAGAACCGCGGCTGGTCCGGGTCCTCGTCCATGTAGCCCCAGCTGTAGATGTGGACGAGCGTCGAGACGCTGGTCACCACCACCAGCATCACCGCGGTCAGCGTATCGACGCGCAGCGCCCAGTCGAACGTCAGCGTGCCCGAGGTCAGCCAGTGCAGCACCGGAACCACGCTCGGCTCGGACGTGCCCTTCAGGAAGCCGATGAAGACCGGCCACGAGAGTGCGCAGGCGATCACCAGCGCGCCGGTCGTCACGATCTTGGCGGGGACGAAGCCCAGGGCCTTGTTGCCGAAGCCCGCGACGATCGCGGCGAGCAGCGGCAGGAAGACGATGAAGAGGATCGAATGCAAAGTCCTCTAGCCCTTCATCTGGTTGACGTCGTCGACCGCGATCGTG
>CAJCHR010000359.1 GCA_903970225.1 Actinobacteria bacterium 21-64-8
GTCTCGGTCCGTGACAATCAGGCGGTCCACAAGGGCGACCTGCTGTTCGTGGTCGATCGCCCGCGCTTCGCCGCCGCGCTTCGGCAGGCGGATGCCAACGTCTCCGCCGCGAAGGCGTCGCTCGATCTGGCGCGCAAGGAGGCGCGCCGCGACCTGGCGCTCGGCGATCTGGTCGCCACCGAGACGCACGAGCAGAACCTCGCGAAGGTCGAGACCCAGCAGGCCTCGCTAGACCAGGCGATCGCCGCGCGTGAGACGGCGCAGCTCAACCTCACGCGCACCCAAGTCCATGCGCCGGTCGATGGCCAGGTCACCAACCTCGATCTGCACCCCGGCGATTTCCTTGCCGCGGGCGCGCAGGGCCTGGCGCTGATCGATACCGACAGCCTCCGCATCGAGGGTTATTTCGAGGAGACCAAGCTGAGCCATATCGCGGTGGGCGCGCAAGTGCGGGTCCGTCTTATGGGCGATCCCGCTACGCTTTACGGCCACGTCGATAGCATCGCTGGCGGCATCGCCGACGATCAGAGCAAGCCGACCGGCAACCAGCTTCCCGCGATCGATCCGACGTTCTCATGGGTGCGGCTGGCGCAGCGCATTCCGGTGCGGATCCATGTCGATCGGATGCCGAAGGGCACGCTGCTGATCCCCGGTCGCACGGCCACCGTGACGATCATTCAGTCAGCAGCCGCCCGATGAAGCATATGGCAAGACTGGCGTTGCTGCCGACGCTGGCGTTGGCCGGGTGCGTCGCGGGGCCCGATTACCATGTCCCCGATGGCGCGGTGGCAAAGTCCCCGTCGGCCAATCGGCCGTTTCACAGCGGCGCCGAGACCGCGTTCACCCAGGCAGAGCTCCCGGCGCAGTGGTGGAAGCTCTATGACGACCCGCGGCTCGACGGTTACATCGCAGAAGCGCTGACCGCGAACACCGACCTCCGCGCCGCCGACGCCAACTTGCGCCGCGCGAGCGATGTCGTGCGGCAGGTAGAGGCGGGCCGCACTGTGCAGACCACCGCCCAGGCGGCGGCGTTCCAAGCGCGGGTCGGCGGATACACGCTGGCGGTTCCGCTCGATCTTCCCACCAGCGGGCTTGCGGGCGTGACGATCGAATATCCGCTTGATCTCGCTGGTGGGATCAGGCGCGGGATAGAGGCTGCCGGCGACCAGGCAGAGGCCGCGCAAGCCGCGCGCGATCAGGTTCGCGTGACCGTCGCAGCGATGGTCACGCGAAGCTACGCCGACGTTTGCTCGGCCAACGTCACGTTGGCCGCGACGCGCCATGTGCTCGATATCCAAAACCAGACACTCGGATCAGTGCAGCGCCTGTTCAAAGGCGGCCGCGGCACCTCGTTCGACGTCACGCGCGCACGGGCGGCCGCAGACCGAAGCGCGGCCGCGATCCCCGAAATCCTCGCCGCGCGTGAAGCATCGCTTTACGAAATTGCCGCGCTGATGGGCCGCGCGCCCGGCGATTATCCGCGCGAACTGGAAAACTGTGCGAGCCCGCCCGCGCTCCGCCAGCCGATCCCGATCGGCGACGGTACCGCGTTGATAAAGCGTCGCCCTGATATCCGCGCGGCCGAACGTCGCCTTGCGGCGGCCACGGCAGGGATCGGCGTGGAGACCGCCGCGCTCTATCCTCAGGTCGCGCTCAGCGGTTCGGCCGGCTTCGGCAATTCGCTGGCGCACTTGTTCGCCAGCTCGAGTTTCGGCGCGTACGCCGGCCCGCTGATTTCGTGGGCATTCCCCAATCGCAAAGCGATCCGCGCCCGTATCGCTGGCGCCAGCGACGCTGCGGACGCTGCCAATGCGCAGTTCGACGGGTCGGTGATCGAAGCACTGCGCCAGACCGAGACCGCGCTCTCGGCTTACGCACGCGAGATCGATCACGACCGGGCGCTCGAAGCCACGCGCACCGACGCGGAAAAGGCGACCGGACAGGCGAACAAGCTGTTCCGCTACGGCCGCACCGGCATCCTCGAAGTGCTGACCGCTCAGGCCAACCTCGCCGATGCCCAGGCCACGCTGGCGCAATCCAAGGCGACGCTGATCGACCGCCAGATCAACGTCTTCCTGGCACTCGGCGGCGGTTGGCAATCGGCCAGCGGTGACGAGAAACCCGCGCCGTAAGGAGAGCGCTCAGGTGCCCTCCACGCCTCAGAAGTTCACGTCGAAGCGCGTGCCCAGGATGACCACGGCCGTCGCGCGGCTGTAGCCGCCCGGATCGATCACATACTGGACGTTCGGCCGCACCGAGACGCCGGGGAACAGCGCCGCGGCATAATAGACCTCGCTCGCATATTCGCTGTTGGGCTTCTCCGAGCCGGGCGTGGCGAGCAGCAGCGCCTCTGCGGCGCGCTGATTGTAATGCGTTCGGCCCACTGCGATGCCGGCCTGATCCTTGTCGCGGCCCTTGAACGGTGCGCTCAGGTACAGACCGATGGCTTCCTGATCGAGCAGTGTCGAGGTGCGCGGATCGGCGCGGGTGAAGTTGAAGAACAGATTCAATCCGCGCGTGCGCGTCATCGAATCCGAGATGGGATCACGCTTGGCCGATCCGGTCAGCTGCTGCTGGCCCTGAAGGTAAAACCCGTACTGGCCGCTGCGCTGAAGCGGTGCGAGGCCGGTGACCGCCGAGGGCCGCCCGTCGAGCCCCAGCAGAACGTCGGGATCGTATGAGGTCACATACCAGCCGCCGGCCTTGTAATGCCCGGGAAGCTTGCCGCCGCCGAACGTGGGCGTCCAGCCGGCTTCGGCGTGGAAGATCGCGCCCTTCGCGCCGCCCCGGCTGAAGAAGAACGCATTGTCGAGGTTGTTGCGGTTGTCCTCGTTCACCCCGAGCTTGATGTACGCTTTGTCGTTCTGGACCTTGAGCCAGCCGGTCCACTGCGCGATCGGATAGTTGTACCAGAAATAGCCGGAGATGTTGCCGGCCAGCGCGCCGCAGAACGTCAGGTTCATGAACTCGCAGTCGAACGTGTTGAAGTCGCCCGCGGGAAAGCGGCCGGCCTTGATCACGACATGACCGTCAGCCAGGATCTGCTGATACGACAGCTCGGTGAGCCGCCAGGTCTGTCCGCGGCCATAGACCTCCTGGACCTGCTGCAAAACGCCCAGACCGGCTTTTGCGCCCAGATCGTAGCCGTGGCGGTACGTGATCGTGGCCTGCAGGGTCCCGCCCTTGATACCAGCGATCTTGTCCATGTCGAACACGCCGGTCAGCGCGAATTGCCCGGTTTCGGTGGCCTCCTTGCTCTCGCCGCCAGAGACGTTGGTCGCGAATTCGCCCTTATATCCCAGCGATAGTTTGATGCCCGCATCGTCGAGCTTCGGCCGCAGGCCGCCCCAATCGCCGAGCAGGGTGTCGGGCGCCATCGGTGCCTCTTGCTGAGAGCCCGCGTTTGGACCCGTGCCCGGGGCCGTCGCGGGCCCCTTGGTCGTTCCATCGCTTGTGCTGTCCTGAGCGAGAGCCGCCATCGGCAACATGGAAAGCGAGAGTGCGGCAAGGCCGCATCGCAGGGATGAACGAAACAAGTGGCTACTCCTCAAGATGTCGCACGTCCCGCTCATGGCAGGCGGTAGGCGATGACCGAATCGCCAAGCTTGGTGCCGAAGGTTCCGTGGCCGCCGGCGGCGGTCACGATGTATTGATGGCCGCCCTCGCCGTAGCTCATCGGGTTCGACTGGCCGCCCGCGGGAAGCCGGTCACGAAACACGATCTTGCCGGTCTTCACGTCGAAGCCCCGGATGTAGTTGTCCGCGGTCGAGGTCAGGAACGCGACCCCGCCCCCGGTGACGAGCGGACCGCCCAGCATCGGCATGCCCAGCTTGAAGCCCACCGGGATCCACGAGGAATCGCGTGAGGTGCCGACCCGGTGGCGCCAGACCACTTTGTAAGTGACCAGATCGATGCCGGCGATCGTTCCCCACGGCGGCGCGGCACACGGGAAGCCGATCGGCGAGAGGAAGGCGTGGATATCGACGCCGAAGGGCACGCCGTACATCGGCTGCACGCCGACTTCGCTGCCGGGCGGATGCTGTCCGTTCGGCGCCGGCGGGTTCTTGGGCCCGCGCGGGATCAGCTTGGAGATGAACGGCATCGCCATCGGATTGGCGATCGCGATCTGGTGGTTCGGGTCGACCGCGATGCCGCCCCATTCGAACATGCCGACATTGCCCGGGAAGATCAGCGTGCCGTCGGTCGAGGGCGGGGAGAACGGTCCCGAATAGCGCAGCCGCTTGAACTGGATCCGGCACACCAGCTGGTCGAGCATCGTCGCGCCCCACATGTCGGCGTCGGTCATCGCCGCGTGACGCTGGAACGTCAGGTCGGAGAACGGCTGCGTCGGCGCGACCCAGTCGCCCGGCGCAGCGCCTTGCGGGACGGGCTTTTCGGGTGCGGGAACGATCAGCTTGCCGTTGCGGCGATCGAACACGAAGATGTTGCCGCTCTTCGTGGGAACGTAGATCGCCGGGACCACGCCGCCCTTCGTGCGCAGATCGACCAGGCTCGGCTGCGACGGCAGGTCCATGTCCCACAGATCATGGTGGACGGTCTGGTACGACCACACCCGCTTGCCGGTCGCGATATCGAGCGCGACGATCGCACTGGTATAGCGTTCGATCGTCTTGGTGCGGTTGCCGCCCCAGATGTCGGGCGTCGCCATTCCCATCGGCATGTAAACGAGGCCGAGCTTCTCGTCGGCGGCTGCCACCGTCCAGGAATTCGGCGAATTGGCGGTGTAATGGTGCGTCGCCGAGGGCAGCGCATTCTCATCGACGGCGCCCGAATCCCAGGCCCACAGCAGCTTGCCGGTCTTCACATCGAACCCGCGCACGACGCCCGATGGCTCATTGGTCGAATAGTTGTCGATCACCGATCCGCCGACGATGACGACCTTGGCGGTCACCACCGGGGGCGATGTGCCTTCCCAGAAGCCCGGATGCTTGACGGTCATGCCGTCCTTCAGGTCAATCTCGCCGCGAACGCCGAAGCCTTCGCAAGGCTTGCCGGACAAGGCATCGAGCGCGATCAGCCTGCCATCGTTGGTAGGCAGGAACAGGCGCTGCGAGCAGGTGGCGGCAGGCTGTGGGCCAGCGGGGACCGTCCCGACTTGGTCCGTATGATAGGACAGGCCGCGGCAGGTCAGGTGCTGGTACGTCGGATCGTCGACGACGCCCGGGTCGAACTTCCACACCAGCCTGCCGCTGGCCGCATCGAGCGCGAACACGCGCTGGTGCGGCGAACACAGGTAGACCATGTGGCCGATCTTGAGCGGGGTCACCTCGAACGTCGTCTCGATCGAGTCCTTCGGCCCGCGAATGTCGCCGGTGTGGAAGGTCCAGGCGACCTTGAGAGACTTCGCGTTCTCGGGCGTAATCTGCGTCAGCGGCGAATAATGATCGCCGTAGCTGGTGCGGCCATAGGAGTGCCACTCGTCGGCCGGGATCGAGGCCACATCCGCCTGCGCGCCGGCGAGGGCTCCGTTGGGCAGCAGATCGCCGCTGATGTCGCTGGGATCCTGCACGACCGCCGCAATCAACACAGCGGCCGAAGCGACCAGCGCAACCACCAACGGCAGCCGCCGGGGGACCGTGCCGCGAAACGCCCGCGTCACCCATGGCAGGATCAGCACGATGCCGAGCGGCACGAGAAGATCGCCGCGCGGGGCCAGCAGCCAGAAATCGAAGCCGGCCTCGGCGACGGCCCAGATCAGCGTCCCGATCAGCAGGACCGCATAAACCGTCAGCGCCTCGCGGTGCCCGCGCACCACCAGCACCGCGGTAACAATCAGGAACGCGCCGGCGACCAGATAATAAATCGAGCCGCCAAGGACCGCGAGCCACGTCCCGCCTCCGACCAGCACCAGGCCGAGCAAAGCGCACAAGCCCGCCGCGACGATCGCCGGCCACCCGGTCCGGACGGTGGACGATCGAGACGGGAGTTCAGGCGACATGGCAGGCGCTTTCTCGAAACTGGATCGATCCACTCGATCGATCATCGCACTCGGTTTGCGGGCGGCGGCGGGCCCAGCGCGACAATGCCGCGGAATAACCTCAGGCTAGCGACTCGCCATCGATTGATCCGGTCAACTGAAACCCTTGGTTGATGATGTCAACCGATCTGTTGGTATCGCCGGGCCACGAGATCAGATGAAGCGAAAGCCGGAAATGGCGGTGGCGAGCATCTCCTGCGAATAAACGCGTGCGCCGCGTCGATGTCGCTGGGCTGCGTTCATGCTGACCCATCCGACACGCCGGCCGGCGGCAAAGACGCGCGACTGGATCGCATTTCTCTCCGAACAGCTACCGACAATTGCGGCAAATTGGTAAGACCGGCGACGGCCCATGAGTTGATAATATCAATCGACATGATACAAAGCCGCATGAACGAGGATCTGGTCGACGTGCTCCGACAGGTTACGAGCGCTTTCCTGGATCGCCTTCAAGAGATGGGCGCGGTCGCCGAACTGGAACTCGCTCCGTATCAGGCGCGGCTGCTCAGCCTCATCGGGCGTCGCCCGGCGATCTCGCAATTGGAGCTCGCAACCTCGACCGAGCGCGACAAGGCGCAAGTGGCTCGCGCGATCAAGGAACTGGAGAAGCGCGGCTTCGTGGTGCGGTCCGAACATGCGACCGATTGGCGGACAAGGTGCCTCACTCTCAGCGAGGAGGGCTCGCGCGCCTGGGAACTGATCGATCGGGAACGCAAGGCGGTGATCGACAAGGCCCTGCGCGAATGCAGCTCCCAGGAGCAGCACGCGCTGCGCCGGACGCTCAAGACAATCATCCGCTCGCTCGGCTAGCCGAACCGCGGTGCGCGAAAAGCACCGAGCCGAGACTGATAAGCGCGATCAGCGAAAGCCAGGCGCCGGGCGCGGCCACATTGCCCGTGCGATCGATCAGCCAGGTCACAATGAACGGTGTAAAGCCCCCGATGGCGGTCGCGAGGCTGTAAGCAAGGCTGAAGCCAGAGGTCCGCACTTCGGCCGGAACCACTTCGGTCAAATGCACGATCATGGCCGAATTGTAGCTTGCGTAGATCGCCGACAGCCAAAGCTCGACTATTAGCAGCCGGCTCACGCTCGGTCCCGCGGCGATCCACGCCATGGCCGGATAGGCGGTCACCACGGCAAGCGCGGTGCAGACGATCAGAATGGGTTTGCGGCCGATCCGATCGGACAATGCGCCGATGATCGGTAGCCAGATCAGGTTCGAAGCGCCGACACCCGCGGTGACCAGCAGATTGGCCCGCTCCGGCAGGTGCAGCAATTTGCCGAACGTCGGCGTGTACGCGGTGATCATGTAGAAGCTGACCGTCGTCATCAGCACCAGCCCAACGCCGCCCAGGACCGCGGAACGTCCGCGCCAGAGCAAGGCGGCGATCTCGCGCAGCGTCGGTACGGATTGTTGCTGCGCGAACCCGTCGCTTTCACGCAAGTGACGGCGCAGCAGGAACATCAACGGCACCACCGCGCAGCCCAGTGCAAGCGGGATTCGCCACCCCCACGCGGTCAGCTGCGCAGGATCGAGCACTGTGGACAAGCCCACGCCGATCAGCGCCGCCGTCACCACCGCGACCTGCTGCGAGGCCGATTGCCAAGATACGTAAAATCCCTTGCGATTCGGCGGTGCGATCTCGGCGAGATACACGGACACGTTGCCGAGTTCGGCGCCGGCCGAAAAGCCCTGGAGCAGCCGTCCGAACAGCACGAGCACCGGTGCCCATACGCCGATGGTGGCGTAACTTGGCGTGACCGTCAGAGTGACAATGCCGACGCTCATCAAGGCCAGGGTCAGCAGCAATCCCGCACGCCGCCCGTGCCTGTCAGCGAACGCGCCGAGCACGATCGCACCGAGCGGGCGCATCAGAAAACCTACCCCGAACGTCGCCAGTGCCTTCAGCAACGTGCCGGTGGAGCTGCCGCCCGGGAAGTACGCGGCCCCGATGGCGCTGGCAAAATAGCCGAACACCATGAAATCGTACATTTCGAGGAAGTTGCCGCTCGCCACGCGGATGATGTCGCCAACGCGGCTCCGATCGGCGGTGGGCGCACGATCGGCGCTCATGCGAGGTGAAGCCGGGCACAGGTCACGGGGCGTTGGATCACATCGAAGCGGATTTGGGAATCCCCGATGTTTGTCAGCCTCGCGGGACGGATCAGCCCGGGATCTCTGTCAGTTCGCGTGGCTCATGGATCGGACAACCATTGAATTTGCCGCGATAGTCCGACGAGAATTTATAAGGTTCGCGGCGGGCGCGGTTGACGCCGCCAAGCGGTTGATGCGCGATTACGCCATGCCAAGGGCTGAACGCCAGCGCGTCTTCGGTCTTCTCGGTCACGCCATTTTGCCAGGTCACTTGCGAGGGTACGGACAGGGTCGCAACCGTCACGAACGGGCTGGCCTTTTCGTCCCATACCACTGTCGGGTCTTCGATCGGCATTTTCTCGAGATCGGTGCACAGCTGCACCTGAAACTCCCAGGAGCCGCCCTGCTCGATAAGGCCCTGACGGACATTCTCGCGAATGGCATCCGGGCGCCCAGTGGCGTCGATGGTCTCACTCGCCAGGCTTTTGAAAACCTCGGACACCGGCACCAGCGAGAACTTGGCAAGGTAGTCACCGTAACGAAAAGGCGTCTGGCTGTAATAAGTCGCGCCCAGCGGATGGACCGGCTTCGCACCGCCAAGCGTGGTGAGCAACGAGGACTGACTGACGACCGCCTCGAGCGCCGCTTCGGCCGCGCGAAAAATACCGGAAAGCAGCTTCTTCGCGCCTTCGGCCTTGTCCGTCGTCTTGGCGAGCAGCTTGAGATTGCCGAGAAATGCCTTCGGAGTGGGCGCCGCAAACGCGGGTCCGTTGACCATCACGAAGTCCTGCGTACTGTCACCTTCCGAACCCCGAAGACGTGCGCCTTCGACGCCCAGGACCTTGAGCGCGAAGCCACGCGGAAGGTCGATCGCATCATCGAGGATATCGCCGGCGTTCGTGGACAGTCGCAGAACTGCCTCATGCTCACCCGGGGTCGCGAAAATGCCCTGCGCCAGCTCCGGCGGCAGGTCCGAGTGAATGGTGAAGGTTCCCCGCGCAATTCCATGGCCCTTGGCGTGGACCGAGCGAACGCCGTGCCCATAATCCTTCGATGTCGTGTCGAGGATGATCTTGAACTGTTCTTCCAAACCGCGAATGGTCTCGCTCTCGTCAGGTTCGATCTTCTCGACTGATGGGACGTAGCGGATAGGTGTTGTCATGATGCGATCCTTGGAAGGTCTTTACCTGTCGATCCGACTTGAACCCGGACCAGGAACGGCTGTTCCTTCGATCGAAAAATTCTGCGATTTCCGCATCTTCGGCTATCCGTGCGCGTTGCGTGCGCGCCAGGAGAAACGATGACCAAGCAAAAATCCGATGCGCCCGACCTGACTCCATTCACGGGCCCGGCCGGTGGATGGGGATCGGTGCGCTCTCTGGCCGAGATCCTGCCGCGCGAACGGGTCCCGCCGGTGGCGCTGCGCGAACTCGTCCGCCAGAACAAGCCCGATGGTTTCCAATGCGTGAGCTGTGCCTGGGGCAAATCCCCGAAGGCGCTTCCGATGGAGTTTTGTGAGGAAGGCGCGAAGGCGACGGCCTGGGAACTGACGACCCTTCGGACCACGCCCGAATTCTTCCAGAAGCACACCCTCGACGAGCTTCGCGGCTGGACGGATTACGCTCTCGAGCAGCACGGCCGGCTGACTCATCCGCTGCGCTACGATCCGGCTACGGACAAATATGTCGCGGTGAGCTGGGACGAGGCATTTCGCGAGATTGGCGCGGAACTCAAGCCGCTCGATCCCAAGTCGGTGGTGTTCTATTCGTCGGGTCGGACCAGCCTCGAAGCCTCGTACATGTACGGGTTGATGGCGCGAATGTTCGGCAACCAGAACCTGCCCGACAGCTCGAACATGTGCCACGAGTCCACTTCGGTAGGCCTGAAGGCCGCGATCGGCGTGCCGGTGGGGACCACGCGGCTCAAGGATTTCGAAGCCTGTGACGCGATCTTCTTTTTCGGACAAAACGTGGGATCGAACGCGCCGCGGATGCTCCACGACTTGCGGTCCTGCCGCAAGCGCGGGGTGGAGATCGTCACGTTCAATCCGCTGCGCGAGCGCGGGCTCGAACGCTTCACCGACCCGCAGAATCCGCTGGAGATGGTGACGCTTAAGGAGACCGGCATCTCCACCCAGTACCATCAGCTGAAAGCCGGCGGCGATCTGGCCGCGATGACCGGGATGGCCAAGTTCCTGATCGAATGGGACGATGCCGCCAAAGCCAAGGGCGAGCCGCCGGTGATCGATCATGCTTTCATCGAAGCGCATACGATCGGCTTCGAAGACTTCATGGCTGCGATCCGCGCCGCCGAATGGCCGGCGATCGAGAAGGAGGCAGGCCTGAGCCTCGCCGCGATCGAAGAGGCCGCGCGGGTCTATGCCAAAGCCAAGGCGGTGATGGCCGTCTACGGCATGGGCATCACCCAGCACGTCAAAGGCGTCGAGAACGTGCGGATGATCGTCAACCTGCTGCTGATGCGCGGTAACATCGGCAAGCCAGGTACGGGCCCGACGCCGGTGCGCGGCCACAGCAACGTGCAGGGTCAGCGCACCGTCGGCATCACCGAGAAGACCGAACTGGTGCCGGTCGAGAAGCTGGAGAAGCAGTATGGCTTCACCGCGCCGCGCGAGAAGGGTCTCGACACCGTGGAGAGTTGCCGCGGGGTGATCGACGGCAGCGTAAAGGCGTTCGTCGCGCTGGGCGGAAATTTCCTGCGGGCGGTGCCCGAGACCGCCGCGATGGAAGAGGCCTGGCCGCGCCTGCGCGTCTCGGTGCAGATCGCGACCAAGCTCAACCGCAACCACTTGTTTCCGGGCGCCGTCACTTATCTGCTGCCGTGTCTGGGCCGCATCGAGCTCGATGTGCAGGCAAGTGGCCCACAGGTCGTCTCGGTCGAGGATTCGACCAGCTGCATCCATGGCTCGAAGGGTAAAGTGAAGCCCGCCAGCGAGCACCTGCTGTCGGAACCGGCGATCGTCGCCGCGCTCGCCAAGCAGATACTGCCGCCCAATCCGAAGCTAGACTGGGATGCGTGGGTTGCCGACTATGCGACGATCCGCGACGCGATCGAGCGGACCTATCCCGAGCCGTTCAAGGATTTCAACCAGCGCATGTTCCAGCCCGGCGGCTTCTGGAAGGGTAACAAGGCGAGCGGGCGCATCTGGCTGACGAAGAGCGGCAAGGCCGAGTTTCTCACGCCGACCGGCTTGTCCGCCGCCGGTTTCGACGATGCGGACGGGCGCTACCGGCTAATGACATTGCGATCGAACGATCAGTTCAACACCACGATCTACGGCTATCACGATCGTTTCAGGGGGGTGAAGGGTACGCGCGACGTGCTGTTCATGAACGTCAGCGACATCGCCAAGGCGGGGCTTGCCGAGGGACAGATCGTCGCGCTCGAAAGCGACGCGGAAGACGGCAAGACGCGTGCGCGCGAGGGGCTGATCGTGATGCCCTACAGCATACCCGAGGGCTGCCTCGGCGCCTATTATCCCGAGTGCAACGTTCTGATGTCGGTCG
>CAJCHR010000360.1 GCA_903970225.1 Actinobacteria bacterium 21-64-8
CCCCTCGCCTCGCGATCACCGGACTCAACCCGCATGCGGGCGAGGACGGGCGGATGGGCGATGAGGAAATCCGCATCATCGCCCCCGCCATCGCCGCTCTTCAGGCCGAGGGCATCGCCGCGAGCGGCCCGCACCCGGCCGACGCGTTGTTCGCCGCCCGTGCCCGCACGACATACGACGTCGCGCTGTGCATGTACCACGACCAGGCGCTGATCCCCTTGAAAGCGCTTGATTTCGACAACGGTGTCAACGTCACCCTCGGCCTTCCGATCGTACGCACCTCGCCCGATCACGGCACCGCATTCGCGATCGCCGGCAAGAACCTCGCCGACCCCGGCGCGATGATCGCCGCGATCCGTATGGCCGCAGAATGCGCGGCACGGCGTGCGGGTTCAGCCAGCTGAAATGGTGCATCGTGTTTGGGCGGATATCTCGCGGGGCCTTCGACAGGCTCAGGCTGAGCGGGATTGGAATGGCGAAGGGATTCTCGCTTTCACGCGTTTACTGAATGCGCTCAGCCTGAGCCTGTCGAAGGCCTCGCGCCGCCCTCGCCCCGATTTCCGAGCCACATGACCTCCCTTCCCCCCTTACGCGAAGTGATCGCGCGGCATGGCCTTCAGGCCAGCAAGGCGCTTGGGCAGAATTTCCTGCTCGACGAGCAACTGCTCGGCCGCATCGCTGCGATTCCCGGCAACCTCAAGGACGCCGAAGTGCTCGAAGTCGGCCCCGGCCCCGGCGGGCTGACTCGCGCGCTGCTCCGCGCCGGCGCGCGTGTCACTGCGGTCGAGATGGATCGCCGGTGCCTGCCTGCGCTCGCTGAGCTCGACGACGCGTTTCCCGGCCAGTTGCGCGTGATCGAGGGCGACGCGATGAAGATCGCGGCCGAGACGCTGTTCGACGGACCTTATGCGATCGCCGCCAACCTGCCGTACAATGTCGGCACCGCGCTGTTCGTGGGTTGGCTATCGGGAGAGGCATGGCCGCCGCGCTGGTCCTCACTGACCTTGATGTTCCAGCAGGAAGTCGCGGAACGAATCGTCGCAGCACCGGGCAGTTCGGCATACGGGCGGCTCGCGGTGCTCGCGCAGTGGCGGGCCGTGCCGCGGATCGCGACGAAAGTGCATCGCAGCGCCTTCACGCCGCCGCCCAAAGTCATGTCCGCGATCATCCACGTCGTGCCCGCTGCGATGCCCGAAGGTGTCTCGGCGCGCATGTTGGAGCGCGTGACCGAGGCAGCCTTCGGCCAGCGCCGCAAGATGCTGCGCCAAAGTCTGAAAGGTCTGCCGAATGCGCTCGATGCGCTGGCAGAACTCGGCATCGATTCTGCGCGCCGCGCCGAAACGCTCAGCGTCGCGGAATTCGTGGCGCTCGCCCGCGCACTTACGTATTGAGCCCGGCGCGATGGCTTCCTCGATCTACGGCATCTCGGACGGTTACCATGCAGGCTCCCGGCGCGAGCGCGCGGTCTCGTCGGCGTTGTCGCTGGCGATCATCATCATCGCCCTGCTCATCGCGCTGTACACCACCGATGTCGCCTCCAAGAAATTCGGCATGGGCCACGGCCTCACCACGTTTGACGTCGCATCGTCAGCCAGGTCGCCAAGCCCCGCGCACAGTGCCAGCCGCCAGCAGGCGAAAAAGGCCCGTAGCAAGGTTGTCGCGCGCGCAGCTCGGATGCCGATGCCCAAGATCGTCATTCCGCGGCCCAAGACCGCGCAAGTGCAGCCCGAACTCGCGATTCCCGGTTTCATCCACATGTCGCACGACGACCTTGCCGCGGGCGACATCGGCAAGATGCACGGGTCCGCAGCGGCGGCAGGCGGCGGCAGCGGCGGCGGCAAGGGCACTTACGGTCCCGGCGAAGGCCCGGGCGGCGAACATCTGTACAATGCCGACTGGTACCGCGAGCCTACCGACGCACAGCTTGCGACGTATCTACCCAAGACCAATCCGGGCGACGGCTGGGGCGAAATCGCCTGCGACACGATCGAGGCGTATCACGTCGACAACTGCCAGATCATCGCCGAATCGCCGCGTGGTTCGGGCTACGGTCGCGCCGTGCTCAACGCCGCCTGGCAGTTCCTGGTGATCCCCCCAAGGGTCAACGGCGAGAAGAAGGTCGGCGCACCGGTCAGGATCCGCATCACATATACAGAACGCGGCGCACGCCCGAGTTGAGTGCGCGAACGCGCTGGCCTTGCGGAGTGCGCGGGTGTAGGGGCCGCGCCCTTGTTACATTGCAATCCGGGATAACCGCATGAAACTGCTGCGTTGGACACTCGCCGGAGCATCGGCTTACGTGATCTACAAGTACACCATCGGCAAGAAGACCACTGGCGAGAAGGTGTTCACTACGGTGCCGACGGATGATACCTCAGATGAAGAGGCTAAGCCGGCAAAGTAAGCGACAGGGCAGCGAGGTCTTTCCGATCCTACCCTGGTCACGTCACCCGGGCGACCCGGGGTCCCGCTGCCTCGGCGATCTCGCCCGCCGCGCGTGAGCAGAAGGACGGGACCCCGGGTCAAGCCCGGGGTGACGAAGTTTGGTATGGTCAGGGCGTCACGACCCGACCGACGGCCTCAGGCCACCAGCGCCGCCTTCTTCTTGCGCCGCCATGCGTGCAGCAACGGCTCGGTATAGCCGTTGGGCTGCTCTACACCCTTGAACACCAGATCCAGCGCCGCCCGAAACGCAAGGCTGGTATCCCAGTTTCCGTCCAAGGGCTCGTACAGCGGATCGCCCGCGTTCTGCGCATCGACCTTCGCCGCCATGCGCTTGAGCGAATCGAGCACCTGTTCCTTGGTGGCGATGCCGTGCAGCAGCCAGTTTGCGAGGTGCTGCGAGGAGATGCGCAGCGTCGCGCGGTCTTCCATCAGGCCGACGTCGTCGATGTCGGGCACCTTCGAGCAGCCGACGCCCTGGTCGATCCAGCGCACGACATAGCCGAGCAGGCCTTGCGCGTTGTTGTCGAGCTCCGCCTTCACTTCCTCGGGCGACCAGTTGGTCCCTTCGGCGAGCGGGATTGCGAGCAGCGCGTCGAGCCCCGGGATCGGCTCCTTGGTGATCGCCTCGCGAAGGCCGAACACGTCGACCTGGTGGTAATGCAGCGCGTGCAGAGTCGCGGCGGTCGGCGAAGGCACCCAGGCTGTGTTGGCGCCGGTCCTGGGATGGCCGATCTTCTCGATCATCATCGCGCCCATCCGGTCCGGCGCCGCCCACATGCCCTTGCCGATCTGCGCCTTGCCCGAAAGCCCTTGCGCAAGACCGATGCCGACGTTGCGCTTCTCATAGGCCGCGATCCAGCCGGAGCCCTTGATCGCGGCTTTGCGGATCACCGGCCCGGCGCGCATCGAGGTGTGTATCTCGTCGCCGGTGCGATCGAGGAAGCCGGTGTTGATGAACACGATCCGCTCCTTCACCGCCGCGATGCAGGCGGCGAGGTTTGCCGACGTGCGGCGCTCCTCGTCCATCACGCCGACCTTGATCGTGTGACGCGGCAGTCCGAGCAGGTCCTCGACCGCATCGAACAGGTCGTTGGTGAACGCGCATTCCTCGGGCCCGTGCATCTTGGGCTTCACGATGTAGATGCTGCCGTGGCGTGAGTTGTCGTACTTGCCGAGGCCCTTGAGGCCTTGCGCCGCGATCGCGCTGGTGACGACCGCGTCGAGAATGCCTTCGGGGATCTCACCGCCATCGGGGAGCAGGACCGCCGGATTGGTCATCAGGTGGCCGACATTGCGGATGAACAACAGGCTTCGGCCCGGAAGCGTGAACTGCGAGCCCGAGGGCGCGGTCCATTCGCGGTCGGGGGCGAGTTCGCGGGTCAGCGTCTTGCCGCCCTTCTCGAACGTGTCGGTCAGGTCGCCGCGGATCACGCCGAGCCAGTTGGAGTAGGCCGCCAGCTTGTCCTCGGCATCGACCGCCGCGATCGAATCCTCGAGGTCGACGATCGTCGTCAGCGCGGCTTCGAGAATCACGTCGGCAATGCCGAGCGGATCGGTCTTGCCGACCGGGCTTTCGGGATCGATCACGATCTCTACGTGGAGCCCGTTCTGCTCGAGCAGCACGCCGCCGGGCTTCGTCGCATAAGCGAACGGAGCCTCTCCGCCGCTGAGCGTCGCTTCCCAGCCGGGGAACGTCGCGTTCAGGAATTCGCGCACCCGTGCGACCACCGCCGCGCCTCGTTCGGCGTCATAGCCGCCGGGCTTTGCCGAGGGCGCATCGAGCGTGTCGGTGCCGTAAAACGCATCGTACAGACTGCCCCAGCGCGCGTTCGCGGCGTTGAGCAGAAAGCGCGCGTTGAGGATCGGCACGACCAGTTGCGGACCGGCCATCGTCGCGATCTCGGGATCGACGTTCTTCGTGGTGATCGCGAAGTCGCCCGGCTCGGGCACCAGATAGCCGATCTCGGTCAGGAACGCGCGGTACTCGGCATGATCGATCGGCTTGCCGGCCCGCGCCACGTGCCATGCGTCGATCTCGGCCTGGAGCCGGTCGCGCTTGGCGAGCAGCGCCTTGTTGCGCGGCGCGAAATCGTCGAGCAGCGCGGCGAACCCGCGCCAGAACGGCACCGCATCGAGCCCCAGCGGCGAAACCACGTCATGCTCGATAAATGCCGCCAGCGCCGCGTCGATCTTCAACTCGGCCCGCTCAACCCAATCCGCCATATGCACTCCGCACTTGCTGCGCCGCCCGAATGAACACGCGGGCGGCGGTTTGAATCATGTCTGTCCCGGGGAGAACGCGGCAGCGCTATGGCGCAGCCCAGGAACGATGGCAACCGGGAGGAAAGGTCGCACGTACGGTCCATCGACGCACCGGCGCGCACCCGCTGGAAGTCCGGCCGACCCCCGTTACACCGCAACCGAGCGGAGCCCATAAAACATATCGTGCTATATAGCACGATATTCACTTTGATCGGCTATACGCCGCAGAATGCGATCAGGGTGTTGGTCTCGGGACCGGAAGATAGCAGTGGTGTATCGATCGATTTTCCGTCTGGCGGCGTGCGGTGCCCGGTGCTTAACACACATCATCAGACTGCTTGCGAGCTGCGACGAGGAGATGACATGGCAAGTGCATGCGACCGCAACGAACCGATCTCCCCGAAGATCGCGCTGTCACGGCGCGACATGCTGCTTGCGAGCGCCGCCGCCGCGCTCGTCGCCGGGCCGATAAGCGCCGCCGCAGCGCCCTCGACCCCGCCGCCGGGCGCTGGGATCGATCCGGCGATGACGCCCGACCAGGCGCTGGCCGAGATCATGGCCGGCAATGCACGCTTCGTCGCGGGTGCGCCGATCGCGCATCTCAAGGATCTGGAGATCATCCGAGCTCACGCAGTCGAGGGCCAGTGGCCGATCGCGGGTGTCCTTTCCTGCGCGGACTCGCGCGCGCCGGTGGAGATGGTGTTCGACGAGCCTATGGGGCGGCTGTTCGTGACGCGCGTCGCTGGCAACATCACCACGCCCGAGATCATCGCCAGCCTCGAGTACGGCGTGGCCGTGCTCGGCATCAAGGTGATCGTCGTGATGGGCCATTCGAGCTGCGGCGCGGTCAAGGCGGCCATGCAGAATGCCGAGGTGCCCGGCCAGATCAGCGCGCTGTTCCCGGCGCTGCTGCCCGCGGTCTACATGAGCAAGAGCAAGGATCCCACCATCGTCACCCGCACGAATGCGACGATCCAGGCCGCGACCCTGATCAACGCGTCGACCGTGATCGAAGACGCAGTGCAATCGGGCGCGCTCAAGGTCGTGCCCGCGGTCTATGATGTCGGCACCGGCAAGGTCGAACTCTTGCCGATCCCCGAAGCGATGCGAGTGAAGAAATAGGGAAGTGAGGCGCTTCTGTTGCCCGGTGCGCCTCGAACCGCTGGAATCCGTTCTGTTGCCCGGTCGGCCCGACCGCGTTCTAACTTTGTAACTTCAGGGCGTTAGCCCCTAGAATTACGCTGCGAGAGCAAGTGCTGTGTTATCGTTGGCACTTATTGGGTTTTGAGCCTTTAACGGGTTACTCAGCCCGGATGAAAACACCGCCTTTGAACACACGTCGATCCTAGTTCGGCCCCGTCATGTTCCCCGATCGAGTCGCCTCGAGCGAGGAAGGTGGTGGAGCCGCCGGGTACTGCCCCCGGGTCCGCTGCGTCTATTACACGCCGCCATTTATCATCATAGCCGGTCGAAACCGGCCCACTCCATATAGGCCATTGCGCGCCGATGTGAAGTGAGTGTCGAAACGGGCGGACCGACGCGGCCCGGCCTCAGACGTGAGGCCGCGCCTTCAACTCGTCCCGGATCTGCGCGAGCAGCTCGATCTCGGTCGGCCCAGCCGGCGTGGCCGCCGGTTTCGGCATCAATCTGTTCGCGCCCTTGATGATCAGGAAAATGATGAAGGCGAGAATCAGGAAGCTGATGATCGCCGTGATGAAGGCCCCATAGCCGAGCAGAGCAACCCCGGCCTTCTTGAGCGCATCGTAGCTCATCGGCCCCTTGTACGTGTCGGGTATGGTGCCGAGCAGCACGAACTTGTTCGAGAAATCGACGCCGCCGGTCACAACACCGACCACCGGCATGATGATATCCTCGGTCAGCGAGGTCACGATCTTGCCGAAGGCGGCGCCGATGATCACACCGACTGCCAGATCGAGGACATTTCCCCGCGCGATGAAGGTCTTGAACTCTCCGATGATGCTCATGGCCGTACGTCTCCGCTTACGTTGCCCCGGGTTTGCCAGCGCAAACGGACTACCGCAAGCCGGCCGCCTTCTTGCAGCTCAGCCTTGCACGGGGCGCGGCACACTCTATCTTCCAGCGCGCGGGCGCCTATCAGCATCCGCGTCCAGGAGACCGCATTCCATGCCGACCCCTTTCGCCGTTCGCGCAGCACGATCACTCTTCGTCGCAGCCGCAGCGCTCTCGCTCGCCGGCTGCGGGATCAACACGATCCCGTCGCAGGAGGAGGCCGCCAAGGCCAAGTGGGCCGACGTGCAGGCCGCATTCCAGGAGCGCGCGAACCTCGTCCCCAACCTCGCCGCGGTCGCCAAGGGCTCGGCTGAGCAGGAGAAGGGCATCCTCGTCGGCGTGACCGAAGCGCGCGCCAAGGCGACCAGCATCCAGATCTCGGGCGACGACCTCAAGGATCCGGCCAAGGTGGCGCAATTCCAGCAGGCGCAGAACCAGCTGTCGCAGTCGCTGTCGGGCTTCGGCCGGCTGCTCTCCAACAAGGAGGCTTATCCTGACCTGAAGAGCATCGAGAATTACACGATGCTCCAGAGCCAGCTCGAGGGTCAGGAAAACCGCATCCGCGTGGCGCTGCGCGATTACAACGAGGCGGTGCAACAGTACAACACGACGATCCGCACCTTCCCGGACGCGATCGGCGCCAAGATCTTCTACGGCGCCAAGCCGCTCGTGCCGTACCAGGCGGTAACCCCGGGCGCCGAAGCCGCGCCCAGCCTTGAAGGGAAGCTCTGACGAACGGGAGCGTTCCGAAGGGCGAAAGTCCCGCCGCGCCCGGGCGCCGCGTTGGCACCTTCCGCGGACGGTTGATCGCGGGGTTTGCGGCGCTCGCCGCGATCGGCATCGCGGTTGGCTGTGCTATTCCGATCGAAGGAACTGCCTCGGCATTCGGCGCTCCCCGTGCGCAGCCCGCGCTGCCGCTTACCGGCAGGGTCGTGGATGCCGCCAAGTTGCTGGATTCTGCCGAGCAGACGAACCTCACGCACCGGCTGGAGCAGATCCAGCGTGTGACGAGTGTGCAGTTCGCGGTGGTCACGACCCCCTCGCTCAAGGGTTCGCCCATCGCCCAATACGCCCTCACGCTGTTCAATAGCTGGGGATTGGGCGACAAGCTTCGCAATGACGGACTGATGATGCTCATCGCGCCCAATGAACGAGAATTGAGGATCGAGGTTGGTAGAGGACTCGAACAACGCTTGCCCGACGTCTATTGCGCAACCGTGATTGAACACATGCTTTCGAGCATTCGTGCGGAAAATATACCGCAGGGCATTCAGACCGGCGTCAACGAACTGGACGCAAGGCTCCGCAGCACAATGGACAAAACGAAGTGATGCGTAAGCTGTTCCTCCTCATTCCGCTGCTTCTGATGGCGCTAATGCCGCGCCTGGCATCGGCGGCCGACCTGACCTTCCCCCCCCTCACCGGGCGCGTCACGGACGCCGCGAACATCATCCCGGCCGATGAGGCCGCGCGCCTTACGCAAAAGCTGGCGGCGCTCGAACAGAAGACTGGGCGCCAGCTCGTCGTGGCGACCGTGCCGAGCCTGCAGGACGACGAGATCGCGGATTACGCCAACCAGTTGTACCGCGTGTGGAAGCTCGGCGACAAGCAGCGCAACGACGGCGTCCTGCTGCTGATCGCGCCCAACGAGCGCAAGGTGCGGATCGAGGTCGGCTACGGGCTTGAGGGCACGATCACCGACGGCATCTCGTTCCTGGTCATTCAGAACCAGATCGTGCCGCGCTTCAAGGCGGGTGACATGCCCGGCGGGATCGAGGCCGGTGCCGACGCACTGATCCAACAGCTCGGCCTGCCTGCCGATCAGGCGCAGAAGGCCGCGCAGAGCGCGGATGTCCAGCGCGCGAACGCCCAGCATCGTGGCGGCGGCTTTCCGATCGGCGCACTTCTGCCGCTGGGCTTCATCTTCCTGTTCGTGATCCTGCCGCTGATGCGGGCCCGCTCGGGGCGTGGCGGCGGGTTCGGAGGGGCGCTCGGTTCGATCGTCCTGTTCGATGCGCTCGAAGGCATGAGCCGCGGCGACCGCGGCGGAGGCTGGGGCGGCGGCGGATGGGGCGGCGGAGACGGCGGCGGCGGCGGTTTCTCGGGCGGCGGTGGCAGCTCGGGCGGCGGCGGTGCGAGTGGGGGTTGGTAATGAGCATCGCTGCGCACCTCTCGGAGGCGGACCTCGCGAAAGTGACCGAGGCGGTGCATGCCGCCGAGCTTCGATCGGCCGGCGAGATCGTCACCGTGCTGACCGAGCAGTCGGACGGCTATTCGGACGTCGCGCTCGTATGGTGCGCGATCGTGGGCCTGTTGGCACTTGTCGCGCTGGCGGTGTTTCCCGACTTCTATCTTGGCCTCTACGACCGCCTGACCGGCGGCTGGGCGCAGCAGTGGCCGGCCCGTGAGCTGTTCGCGCTGGCAGCCGCCGTCGTGACGATCAAATTCGCCGCGGCGTATGTGCTGCAGTTGTGGAGCCCGCTGCGGTTCTTCCTGATCCCGGGGCGCATCAAGCATGATCGCGTCCGCGCCCGGGCGGTCACCTGCTTCCGCATGGGCGCGGAGCAGCGCACCGCGGGCAAGACCGGCATCCTGATCTACCTCTCGATGCGCGAACGCCGCGCCGAGATCGTCGCCGAGCAGGCGATCGCTGCGCTCGTCCCCGCCGAAGTCTGGGGCGAGGCGCTCGCGCTGATGCTGCCGCACCTCAAGGCCGGGCGCGTCGCCGACGGCATGGTCGCAGCGGTCGAGCGAGTCGGCGCGGTGCTGGCCGAGCACTTTCCGCGCAGCGATGACGACAAGAACGAACTCCCGGACCGACTGATCGAAGTATGAGCGATTTCTCCCATGACCGATTTTGACGACGCGCATCTTCCTGTCGAGACGATGTGGGAGGGCAGGTTCATCACCGCCAAGCGGCGGGGGAAGTGGGAATACGTCAGCCGCGCACGGGGCATTCACGCCGCCGTGATCCTCGCGATCGACGACGAGGAGCAGGTTGTCCTGGTCGAGCAGTTTCGCGTGCCTCTGGGCCGCCAGTCGATCGAGCTGCCTGCCGGGCTGGTCGGCGACGACGAGAGCCTGCAAGGCGAGAAATCCGCCGACGCCGCGGCGCGCGAGCTCGAAGAAGAGACCGGCTACCGCGCCGGGCGGATGGACGAGATCGGCGAGTTCTACTCCTCGCCCGGTATGGTCAGCGAAAGCTTCACGCTGTTCCGCGCCTTCGATCTCGAGAAGGTGAGCGAAGGCGGCGGAGTGGGCAGCGAGGACATCCGCGTCCACGTCGTTGCACTGGACGCCATCGGCGAAGCGATCGCCGGCTGGCGCGCGCAAGGCTTTGCGATCGACGTCAAGCTGCTTTCGGTGCTTGGGCCCGGGCTGCTGGCATAGACGCCAGCCTGCCGCGATCATTCAGGACAACAAAAAACCCCTCCTCATCGAGAAGGGGTTAGGCGGAAAGCAAGGTCGAAGACTCCGCCTTCCTTCGAGTGTTCGCACACCCTTACACAACCTCCCCCTTCAGGGGGAGGCGCAAGCAATCAGACCGGTCTTAGAAGTGGTACTTGACGGTGCCGCCGAACATCCGCGGTTCGCCGACGCTGCCCTGCTCAAAACCGAGAGCGCTCGATCCGAGACCCGCGAAGAAGGTGTAGTAATGCTTGTTCGTCAGATTGGTGATGAAGAAGTTCAGATCGATCGGGAGCGCCGCAACGTTGTTCCAGCTGATGTTGGCATCGACCAACGTGAGCGCCGGAAGGTACGAGAGATCCTTCGTATAGGGATCAGCGACGATCGGCGGTGTAGCCTCAGGGTTACCGCGATCGATATAGTTCGACAGCATGCTGGTGCGATAGGTCACCGATCCACCGAACGAGAGCTTGCCGACCGACGGGTCGGTCGGAACCGTGACGGTCGCACCGAGCGTGAACTTGTGCTTCGGCGACAGCGCTTCCGGATCGCCGACGTTGAACGCAGCCTGGGTCGTATAGCCCGGGCTCTGCGGCAGCGTCAGCACCTGGTCGATCCGCGTGTGCAGATACGTATATCCAAGGTTGAAGTTCAACCAATGAGCCGGGCTCAGCGTTGCCTCAACTTCAGCACCGTAGATCGTCGACTTGCCGGCATTGACGGCGGCCGACGTCTGCGGGAGCCCCGATCCCAGCACTGGGATGAAGCCGACCTGGATTTGCTGGTTGCTGAACTTGTTATAGAAACCCGCGATGTTGAACGATCCACTGATCGCACCATGCCAGCTGGTCTTAGCGCCGGTTTCGTAAGCGTCGACCTTCTCCGGCTTGAGATAGTTGAACGTGTAATCGGGGTTAGCCGCAGTGCCGGCAACCGGAATGTTCGTGATGATCACCGACTGGCGATAACCGCGCGACCACTTCGCATAGAGCAAGATATCCCGCGTCGGGCTGTAATCGAGATCGATCAGCCAGGTGGGCTTCTTCGACTGCGTGTGGAAGTGCGCTGAGCAACTCGGATACGACGCGATCACCCCATGAAGGCAGGTATAATCTTGCGTGCTGCCAATAGCGGGACGCGTCCCAAGGGCCGGCGGCAGCTGGAACAGATAGACGGACTGGACTGTATCCGCCGTCTCTTTGTCCCAAGTGTAGCGGAAGCCACCGGTAAGTTTCAGCTGATCCGTAAACTTGTAGGTCGCCTGAGCATAAAGCCCGACGTCACGAAATGACGTCTGTCCCGTGGTATAATTTAGATTTGCAATGCTCAGAGGGAACTGTGAGCTCAAGCTATGAATCAAAGCAGCGCTGGCAAGAGTTGTCGGGAGCGGAAACGGAAACGCCGCCGCAGCCTGATTTATGAGAAAACCTTCAATAGGATCAGAGCATTGGAATGTGCTGAAGTTATTGTTCGCACAATGCGCAAATCCCGGCGACTGACTGCCAACGAGCTTCGATATCGGATTGGCGATCTCGAGATAACCACCCGCCTGCCACGTCAACTTGTCGCCGCCGATCGATCCGTTCAAACGAAGTTCTTCGGTGAAGGTGCTCTCGGCTGCGGTATATCCGCCGGTCGGCGAATTGCTCAGCTGGAAGCCGGTGTTGTAATTGACCCCGTCGACGGGAACGATGAAGCGATCGCCGAAGATCGGGTTCAGGCCCTTCTGACGAAGCTCCGCGTAGCTCGCGATGTTCTTGACGGTCAGAGAATCCGAAGCGGTCCAAGTCGTGGTGTTGATGATCTGCCACTGGCGCGTGCGCACATGCGCGTTAGCCGCCGCGTTCTCGACATTGTAGAAATTGCCCGCGTCTCGCGCCATCTGCGCCGCTGCAAAACCTCCGAACAACGTGTTCGGATCAGCAGCGACCAGCTTGTTAACGGAGCCGTTGTTCGTCGAGTCGTTGAATGAAACAATCGTGTAGTTTTCGAGATCCGGGGTGAGATTGGCAACGACGCTTACCCGTCCAGCCCAATAGTCGATATCACCGAACGCGCTGGGCCCAATCCCGCTGACGTTGTGAAGAAAACCATTGCGCGTCATGTGATCGAAACCGGCGCGCACCAGGAAGGTATCGGACACCGGAATGTTGATCACGGCCTGATACCGCTGCATATTATAATTGCCGTAGCCGCCTTGGACATACCCTTCGAACTTGTCGGTCGGCTTCTGCGGAACGAACAGCACGGAACCGCCCGTCGTGTTGCGGCCCTGAAGCGTTCCCTGCGGACCCTTCAAGACCTGCACGTTCTGGAGATCCCAGAAGTCGCCGGCGCTGGCGCCATCACCAACCGGCTGGCCGTTAGTGGCGCCGCGCGGGGTCACGACGTCGCCGAAGTATGTTCCGACCGAAGGTGCGGTACCGATGTCCTGCACGAAACCGCGGATCGCGAACGAGGTGTTGTCCGTTCCGAAGTTCTCGTTCGCCGACAGCGAAGGCGTGTAGGTCGCCAGCGAGGTTGCGGACGTCACGTTCTTGTTGGCCAGCTGCTGCTGGTTGAACACGGTGATCGAGATCGGCACGTCCTGCAGGCGCTCTTCGACGCGGCGGGCGGTGACTACGATATCGTTGGCCCCGCCGGCATCCTGCGCATGTGCCGGCGCGATTGCGACGAGTGCAGTAGTGGCAGCAAGAGCGAGCCGGAACGGCTTAATCAAAATCTCTCTCCCTAAACAGGACCCGCGAGTTGAACCGCGTGGTGGTGGAGTTCGCTTAACAGAAACATTGTTCTCCGATAAAGGCGCCTCTAACCCCGCCTCCCAGAAAAATGTCATTTGTGGTTTTCAAGCCACAGCTTTGCGGCTAGGCGCGCTCGCTCTGTTGGGGCGTCGCCAAGTGGTAAGGCACCGGTTTTTGGTACCGGCATTCGCAGGTTCGAATCCTGCCGCCCCAGCCAGCCCGAGTCCTCGTGATTCGGTTCTAGCACAGTGATTTACGGCAGATCTGGACCCCAAGTGAGTTGGACTCGGCTAGCCCTGGCTAGACCGGGTTTGACGCCACTTGTGCCAGGATTTGTGCCAGGATTTTACTAGTGGCTTGGGGCCGACTGGAGTCGGTATCGTGGTCAAGAAGCAGACGTTCTCACCAGCAACAATCGACGCTTTTCGGCGGGGTTCGCTGGTCGACCCCCTCACCCCGGGCCTCGCGATCGAGGCATTGGCGAGCGGCAAAAAGCGCTGGAGGTACCGTCGCCGTGTGCCAGGAAAAGATGTCGTTGCGACACTGTTCGCGGGTCTCTTCCCCGCGCAGTCTATCGCAGATGCCCGCGATTGGGCCCGCGGCCTGAATGAAATTGTGGAAGCCGGCGCTGATCCACGCGAGGTGTTGCGGGCGGAAAGGGAACGCTCGTCGATGACAGTGGCCAGAGCCCACGGACTCTACATGGTTGCGGTTCGAGAGGGCCGCTCTTCCCGCGCAAAGCGTCCGAACAAGCCGCGCACGATCGCCGACAAGCTGGAAATCTACGAGCGCGACATTGCTCCTAAGCTCGCTCGCCGGAGCATCTATGAGATCAGTGAGAACGACCTCATCAGGTTGGTAGAAGCCAAAGGCAAAGTGGCCAAGGTGCGTGCGAATCGCTTGGCCGCCGAGTTGAAGGTATTTTTCGGTTGGGCGGCTTCGTTGCGCGGCCTCGAAGTTGGCCTCGAAGTGGATCCTTCCCGCCGCTTGGGAGATCTTCGATTTCCGGAGACGCCTCGGTCACGCAAGCTCAGCCTGCTAGAGATCCAATGGTTTTTGACAGCGCTTGTCGAGGAGCCTCGGGACTTCCGGCGCGGCATGCTACTATGGCTTCTCACTGCTGCCCGTATCTCGGAGGTCGCGCGCGCGCGCAGCGCCGAGGTTGCCGATGGTGTATGGACAATCCCCGAAAGTCGTACGAAAAACGCGGTCTCCCACGGTATCGCCTTAGGCCCTTGGGGCAGATCGCTGGTGCAGAGCAATCACGAGTGGTTGTTCCCCGCCGATCGTATCGACGGCCCCAGAAACAATTCGGTCTGGTACAAGGCGCGAGATCGTGTCCGGGCTCGCATGGCACAAATTGCCGGGCACCCTGTCGAACGCTTTACCCCGCACGATTTCCGCAGGACGGCGCGATCGAATACCAAACGCCTGAAGGTCGACTACGAGACCGCTGAAGCCATGCTCAATCATGTGAAGAAAGGCCTCGAACGGACCTACGACCGCTACGAGATGGAGGAGGAGAAACGGGCGTGGTTCATCAAGTGGGAGGAAGAAGTTGCAACGATCGCGCGGCGTGCAGGCGTGGCGGAGGCGCTCGGAGTCCCTTGCCGCACTTCGCAAGCCCCGGTTGGATGGTCAGTAAGTATTAACTTACCAGAGTGCACGGGACTCCAGCCAACGATCAACTTCGGAGCGATTGAACCGCGGACAACGTCGATGTTTGCTGGTCCCGCTTCCAAGTTCGTATTCTCGCGGGAAGCCTGGGGGTCGACGGATACGCAGTCGATCAATCTGCCGCCTCGAAAGCCGGGCGAGTGATGCAAATTCGTCCGCGGTGATGTAGGTCATCGTGAGGCCGGATGTCTGTAGGTCCGATGCCGAAATTGAAGCTTTCATGTGCCGCCTCCGACAAGATTGCTTATGATCCGCTCGGTTTGTCTCTGGCTTTCATGAACGCGCGATCGCTCTCTAGAAATGCCGCGAGCATCGCAGGGATCAGTTCAATGACTGGCTCGTCTCGGCCATATGTCTTGGCATAAAGCGCGGCGTAGTCAGTCAGCGCCTGATGGAGACCAGGCAGTACAGCGATGCTGAGTTTCACCGGATTGCGATCGGGAATCCGGGCAAGTTTGAGATCCGTCATTTCAGTTCTCCTTGATGCCATGGCGCGAGCACGAGATCCTTGTGAACTACCAACCGCACGGGCGCGCCCGGCCGAATTGTGATGGTCGGCTGTATGCCTAGATTGCGCTGCGTGATCTGATCGCTGGCTCGCGAGACGTTGTCCTGCGTGGACATGCGCAGCGCCTGAACCAGGTCGCTCTGGCCGGACAACGCCAGCTCGGAACTCACGCCAAGCAATGTGGACAGGGCGATGCCCTTGAGCAGCTGCCACGTATGAAAATCGACTTTGTCCTGCAACCCAGCGTAACCGGACGGATCGGTCGCCGGAACATTGTCGATCCTCAATGAGCTTCCATCGGGAAGGATGATGCGCTGCCAGACGACCAGCGCGCGCGACTGGCCGAACGCGACCACGCTATCGTAGCTGCCGGCCAGCCTCGCGCCCTGCGGTATGAGCAGGATTGTACCGGTCGCGCTGTCGTAAGTGTTCTCGGTCACCTGTGCGGTGACAAGGCCAGGTAGATCGGAGCGGAGCCCCGTGATCAGACTGGCCGAGATTACGCTACCTGCCGACAGAGTGTAAGGCGAAGTCAGCTGCGTCAGCGCATGCGGATTCACATCGCCGCGCGGATCGAGGCTGCCGACGAAATCGGCCTTACGTCCCTGGGCATTGGGATCGTGATCAGGATCGAGCGCGAGCTTCGGGGCGTCAGCAGGCGCTGTGGCTGCACCGGCAGCGGGCTGTGCGGCATCCGCGGCTGTAGCGATCTGCCGTCCCACCACCATGACGCCGGACTCGCGCGCGGCCTTCAGCTCGGCGAGCCGGCGCTCGCGCTCCGCAGCCTGTGCCTGCTGAAGTTGCTGTTGGCTCGGGTCGATCGACGTGAGCGTCGATTGCTGATGCTCG
>CAJCHR010000361.1 GCA_903970225.1 Actinobacteria bacterium 21-64-8
CCGCGTGGAATGCGGTGCGCAAGGCCGCCTGACAGGCGCCTAACCCGCTCCGACCAGCTTCGCCTGCGGCACCGACAAGTCTCGCTCTCCTCGCGCAGGCGGGAAAGGCTTGGCGCGGGCCTTTTCCTTCCGATCACGCCCGCTGTACCCCGCCGCCGCACGCGATATAGCGCATCCATGCGTCCCGATCGCCTCAACCCCCTTTTCGCCGAGACCGCGGGCCTCAAGGGCGTCGGGCCGCAGCTCGCAAAGCCGCTCGAAAAGCTCGGCCTCACGCGGATCAAGGATCTCGCCTATCATCTGCCCGAGCGTTTCGTCGAACGGCGCGCCGTGACCGATCTCGATTCGGCCAGCGTCGGCGAGCAGATCGTCATCGCGCTGACGGTGCGCGAGCATCGCGGATCGAGCACCGGACGCGGGCCGTTCCGGGTGCTCGCCGAGGACGCGATCGGCAACATATGCGCGATCACCTATTTCGGCCGCGCTGCGTACACTGCGCGAAAGGCATTGCCGACCGGCGCCAAGCGCTGGGTCGCGGGCAAGCTCGAGCAGTACGGCCAGATGCTACAGATCGTGCATCCCGATCACATCGCCGAGGACAGCGCGGAGCTGATTGGGCAGCTGATCGAGCCGGTCTATCCGCTGTCGGACGGGCTGACCCAGAACCGGCTTGCGGCGTTGATCCCGCAGGCGCTGGAGCAACTGCCCGAGCTGCCGGAGTGGATCGAGCCGACTCAGCTCGCGCGGGCAAAATGGCCCGCCTGGCGCGACGCTCTGACGCTGGTCCACCGCAGCGAGCATCCGGAGGCGCGCGATCGGATCGCCTACGATGAACTGCTGGCCAACGCGCTTGCGCTGATGCTGGTGAAGAACGCCCGGCGCGCGCAAACCGGCCTGCCGCTCAAGGGCGACGGGTCGTTGCGAGACAAGCCCAACCTCCCGTTTACGCTCACTGGCGCGCAGACCCGTGCGATCGGCGAGATCGAGGGTGACCTTGCACAAGCCGCGCCGATGCTGCGGCTGCTGCAGGGCGATGTCGGATCGGGCAAGACCGTGGTCGCGCTCGAGGCGATGCTGATCGCGGTCGAGGCAGGCGCGCAGGCCGCGCTGCTGGCGCCGACCGAAATCCTTGCACGCCAGCATCACGCCACGTTGATGAAGATGGCGCGTGGCACCGGGGTCGAGATCGCGCTGCTGACGGGCCGCGACAAGGGACGGCCGCGCGAATCCGTGCTCATGGGCCTGCTCGATGGCAGCATAAACATCCTCGTCGGCACGCACGCGATCTTCCAGGATGCGGTGACGTACAAGAACCTCGCGCTTGTGGTGATCGACGAACAGCATCGCTTCGGGGTCAGCCAGCGGCTGATGCTCGCGCAGAAAGGCCGGCGCACGCCGCACTGCCTGGCGATGACCGCGACTCCGATCCCGCGCACGCTGTTGCTCGCCACCAATGGCGAGATGGACGTCTCCAAGCTCGACGAACTCCCACCCGGCCGTCAGCCGATCGACACACGAGTGGTCGCGGCCGAGCGGATCGGCGACGTGGTCGGCGCGCTGGCGCGGCATCTGGAGGGCGGCGGGCAGGCGTACTGGGTCTGCCCGATGGTTCACGAGAACGAGAACATCGACAACGACCTCGCCGCCGCCGAGGCGCGGTTTGGAGAGCTGCGCCTGCGCTTCGGCGACGATGTCGCGCTGGTTCACGGCCAACTGCGCCCCGAGATCAAGGACGCGGCGATGGAGCGTTTCGCGAGCGGCGGCGCGAAATTGCTGGTCGCGACGACAGTGATCGAAGTCGGCGTCGACGTGCCGAATGCGACGCTGATGATCATCGAGCAGGCCGACCGCTTCGGCCTCGCCCAGCTACACCAGCTGCGCGGCCGCGTGGGGCGAGGGGAAGGTCGTTCGGTCTGCCTGCTACTGCGCGGTTCGGGGGAGGGCGGCATGGGCCTGTCCGACACCGCCAAGCGGCGCCTCGCGCTGATGCGCGAGACGCAGGATGGCTTCCGCATAGCAGAAGAGGACCTGGAACTGCGCGGCGGCGGTGAGTTGCTCGGCACGCGGCAGTCGGGCGACACGCCGTTCCGCCTGGCGACGCTCGATCAGATCCAGCGGCTGCTCCCGATCGCACACGAGGATGCACGGCTGCTGATCGAGCGCGACGGCGGGCTGACGGGCGAACGGGGAGAGGCGGCCAGACTGCTGCTCTATTTATTCGAGCGCGACTGGGGCGTGCAGTTGTTGCGGGGTGGCTGAACAGGTTCCTGCGCCAGTGCCGATTCCACCGAAGGGCCGCTCAGCTCAAGTCAGATCGGTGAACGGATTGAACGCGATCTCCCAAAGGAAGCCATCGGGATCGGCGAAGTAGCCCGAATAACCACCCCACGCAGTCGCTCGCGGGGGTTTGATCGGTTTGGCGCCAAGAGAAAGCGCGAATGCGTGGAGGCCGTCCACTTCGACCTCCGAAGCGACATTGTGAGCGAGGGTGAAACCCCGAAAACCGGAGCCCTCCGGCGAGACCTCGGCATCCTCGGCAAGCAGATCTCGTGGGAAAATGCTGAGCCATGTGCCTTCCATCTCGAACATGGCGTAGCTCTCGTCCTCGCCATGATTGTGCGCCTCGAAACCGAGGCCGCGATAGAACGCGAAGGATTTGGCGAAGTCTGCGACGGCGAGAGTAACCAGGCTGATTTTCGGCTTCATCTGCTTGTACTCCACGTCTTGGGCCGCAGACGCATCTCAATGACACCAGCCGCGCCGTCCCGACCTCGGCGGTCGACAGGGACGCAATCCAACTCCCCGACCAGGCATTTGGCCCAGGCACTTGGCCCAGGCACTTGGCGAAGCGGCCGGGCGAAAAGCACGCAGCACTTCGCGTATCTGGCTCAGTGGTAGCGGCGCAACAGCCCCGCCAGCTTGCCCTGGATCGCGACGTCCCCCTGGTCATAAATCTGCGCTTCGTAAGCCGCATTCGCCGGGTCGAGCCGGACTTTGCCCCGGTCGCGCCGCAAATACTTGAGCGTGGCTTCTTCGCCGTGGATCAACGCGACCACGATCTCGCCATCGCGCGCGGTGTCCTGGCGGCGGATCAATGCGAAGTCACCGTCGAGAATGCCCGCCTCGACCATCGAGTCGCCCGATACCTCCAGGGCATAATGCTCGCCCGCGCCGAGCAGGGCTGCGGGGACCGGCAACATCGACTGCCCTTCGATCGCCTCGATCGGCATGCCCGCGGCGATCCGTCCGTGAAGCGGCAATTCGATCACGTCATTGGCGGGCGCGACCGCCGTGGCAGGTGCTCTCAGCGGCGGTAGCGAGTTCGTCGCCTTGGCTGCGGCGGCTTCGCGCGTGGCGGGCT
>CAJCHR010000362.1 GCA_903970225.1 Actinobacteria bacterium 21-64-8
TTTGCCAAGTCTTCTGGAGAGCCGGATGCGTAACGAAAGGCGCAAGTCCGGTTCGGAAAGAGGCGACCAGAGACCGACCGCCGAAATGCGGCACGGCGCTGGTCGCCTATTTTACCGCGGGGGACCTGGGTCGACGAGCCGCACACCGCCAAGGGCTACAAGTCGGACTACGATTTGCTGATCATCGTCAACGACAAGCGGCTCACCGACCGGGTCAATTACTGGTCCAAGCTCGATGACCGGCTGATGCGCGAGTACGGCATCGCCGGGACCATAAAGACGCCCGTCAACTTCATCGTCCACACGCTGCAGGAAGTGAACGACGGGCTTGCGCACGGCCGCTACTTCTTCATCGACGTGGCGAAGGAAGGTATCGCGCTTTACCAGAGCGACGACGCCGCCCTGCATCAGCCCAAGCCGAAGACGCCGCATGCCGCTCTGGATATGGCGAAGGAATACTTCGAGGAATGGTTTCCGAGCGCGATAAAGCGATTTGACGGTGCAAAATTCCACATTTCAAAAGGCAACCTCAAGGATGCCGCGTTCGATCTGCATCAAACTGCAGAACGCCTCTACCACTGCATCCTTTTGGTCGTGACCTTTTATACGCCTCACGTGCACAATCTCGCGTTCCTGCGCACGCAGGCCGAGCGGATCGATGTTCGGCTGGCACGGGTCTGGCCGAGCGACAATCGCCAGCAACGTGGCATGTTCGAAAAGCTCAAGGATGCCTACGTCAAGGCGCGGTACTCCAAACATTACCGGATCAGCGAGGAAGAACTCGTCTGGATCGGCGAACAGGTCGAAGAACTCGGCCGCGTCGTGCATACGATCTGCTCCGAGCGCATTTCGCAGCTGGAGCAGACTGCGCGCGAAGCCGGCTAAGGCCAATCTTCCAATGAGGGCAACGGTTTGCGCGGCCTAGATTCCCGCGCATTGAACGCATGCCTGACTAGCGACAACAGCGCGACGACCTCGCATCTCTCGCCCGCTTCTTCCGGATTGCACGATCGGACGAACTCGCGCACAGTGCCCAATGCAGCCGGGCAACGCCGGCAGCCGGCTGCGGATTTGAACCGCCAGGCATCACGCGCCTCCGCCCCTAACGGTCGGAAGACATCCCCGAGGCATTGTCCGGCACGAGAGCGTTCTCGTGCGATCCTCGACACTTGCCCAATTCCGGCGCGCGCGCCGGACGGCTCCCGAATAGTCCCGTGGCCCGATCTGCCGATCGCGCGAACGCGGTGTCGCGCCCCGAGGAGGATGACGCAGGCGGATCGCGTCTCGACCTACTCTACCGCGAGAAGGCTCCGCGTCTTCGGCGCCGGCTCCGAGCGCAGCTGCGCTCCCCCGAAGAGGCGCACGATCTCGTGCAGGATGCGTTTGTCCGCCTCGTCGGCGCAACCGCGCGCCAGGCTCTTCGCGAGCCCGAAGCGTTTCTCAACCGGATCATCCGGAACCTGCTGATCGATCGAGGACGGCGGCTCGCCAGACAGGCGATCCACGTACCCGTCGAGGAAGATACGCTCGCAACAGTCGCGCCGAGCCAGTCCGAGACGATCGAGTTCGCACAAGTGCGCGAGCGCTACCGGGCTGCGGTGAACGCGCTTCCAGCGCGAATGCGCGAGGTATTCCTGCTGCATCGGGTCGAGGAGCTGTCGTACAAGGACATCGCGCTGCAACTCGGCATCAGCGTGCGCACGGTGGAATGGCATTTCGCCGAAGCGATCGTTCGGATCGGCAAGGGCTTGGAGCAATGAAAGAGTCCGAACGTCGGCGCGACAAGGAGCCGGACGAGCTCGCGCGGGAGGGAGCGGCGTGGTTCGCGCGAATGCGCGGGCCAGACGCTGCGGCCAGCGAAGCGGAGTTCGAGGATTGGCTCGCGCAGGATGGCGCGCACCGGGGAGCCTACAACCGCGCGGCGGAGATCTTCGCGATGGGCAAGTTGCTGGCGGACCCCGGCCCTGCCCCCGCCTCGGCCCCGGCGATGCGGCCCCAATCGCGCCGCACGCTGTCGGTAGCCATGGTTGCAGCTGGGACGGCCTGCATCCTGGCGGCGGGAGCCTGGTTGCGAATGCACGACGAGGCTGCGCCGGGCGCGGCCAACGACCGCGCCGATGCGGGGGCCGTCACGCTGGCTCGGCAGTCGCTCACGACGCGTGCCGGGCGATCGCGCACCATGACGCTTCCCGATCATTCGACAGTGCGACTTGCCGAGAACAGCACACTGGAGGTCGCCTTCGACCATAACTCGCGCCGTCTTCGGTTGCTGCGCGGAGCCGCGCGGTTCGCCGTCGCGCACGAACACCGGCCGTTCGTGGTGCTCGCGGGCGGAGGTAGCGTCACTGCAAGGGGCACCCTGTTCGACGTTGCGTTGACCCCGTTGGGACACGTCGACGTGCACCTTCTTCGCGGAACGATCGATGTTGCGCCGCCTCCGCAAGCCGGGGCGGCCACGACGGCGCCGATTGTCCAACGCCTCACCGCCGGTGAGCGCGTGTCATTCGCCGCGCGAGCCCCAACCCCGCTTGCCTCGCCGGCGATGTCGGATTTTGCGGCCGCGATCCCGTCAGTTCCACAGGCGCGCGATTTTGCCGGGATTCCAGTTGCCGAGCTGGTCGCCGAGGCCAACCGCGGCGCGGCTCGCCCGATCCGGCTCGCCAATCCCGAGATCACCGGTCAGCGCGTGTCCGGCCGCTTCCGGATCGACGATACCGAGCTGCTCGCGCGGCGCCTCGCCGTGTTGTTCGGCGGGACCGTCGACCTCAAGGATCCGAGGGCGATCGTACTGAAGCCCTGAGCGCGCAATTTTTTTCGCACACCTAACCCCGTAGTCGCGAAGTCACTGCGTCAATCCCCCCAATGCCGGCAGCGGGCCGGCTCAAAAAGGGGGTCTCATGACAATCGACAAAGGAACGCTCGCCGGCTGGTGTCTCGTCGCAGCAGCATTGGGATCGGGCACGGCGATACCGGCGATGGCGCAAGCGGACATCACCTTGGGATACGACTTGCCCGCGCAGGATCTTGGCGAGACCCTGCGCGCGATCGCCCGCCGATCGGGGCGGGATGTCCTGTTTGCGGACGAGGTCGTTCAAGGCCGGCGCGCGGCGCCGGTACGCGGAACGCTGAGCGCGGCGCAGGCCGTGCGGGCGGCGCTGGAGGGCAGCGACCTCGTGCTCGAGGAGCGCGAAGGCGCGCTTATGGTGCGTCCTCGATCGGACGCGGCGACGCGGCAGCCAGACGCGTCGAACAACGAGATCACCGTGACCGGCACGCGCATTCGTGGCGGCGACTCGCCCTCACCGACGACGGTCGTGACCCGTGAGGCACTCGAGGATGCGGGTATCGATGACTTTGCCGGCTTCTCCCGGATCCTGCCGCAGAACTTCGGCGGGGGGCAGAACCCCGGCGTCGCCGGAGGCGGCGACCAGGGCGGCCAGGACAACATCAACAACTCGACGACGCTGAACCTGCGCGGGCTCGGAGCCGACGCCACGCTCACCTTGATCAACGGCCACCGCGTCGCCTACGACGCGCTCGACCAGGGTGTCGACGTATCGGCCATCCCACTTGCCGCAGTCGACCGGATCGACGTCGTCGCCGACGGGGCTTCGGCGCTGTACGGATCGGATGCAGTCGGAGGCGTGGTCAACCTGCGATTGCGACACGATTATAGTGGTCTCGAGACCACCGCGCGGTTCGGGGCGGCCACCGACGGCGGCGACGTCCAGCAGCAGTACAGCGCAGTCACCGGCTCGCGCTGGTCGACCGGCGGGTTCATGGTCGCGGTCGATTACGATCATTCCACCCCGATCCTCGCCGCGGATCGTGATTACACGCGCACACTCAATGGGTCGCAGACGTTGATCGCCGGGCAGTCGCAGGTCAGCGCCGTACTCGCAGGCCACCAGCAGCTCACGCCGGGGGTGCGGTTCGAGATCGACGCCGAGTTCGCCGATCGCCGAATGCAGAAGTCCAATGCGTTCACCGCGACAAGCGATGCCTCGGTAAACGGGCTCGTCAATCACCCGGCCTTGCGGTCATGGGCAGTGACGCCGTCGTTGCACGTCGATCTTCCTTTGAATTGGACCGCATCGCTCGAAGGAACACGATCGACCAATACGACCGACATTCACTCGGGCAATTTCCTCAACGGGGTCGAGACACCCGGCCGACTGATCTACGAGAACCGTCTCGCGAATGTCGAGGCGGGCGCCGAAGGCCCGCTGG
>CAJCHR010000363.1 GCA_903970225.1 Actinobacteria bacterium 21-64-8
CTCCATGCCGAGGTCCGCGAAGCCGACGACTTCGGCCTTCTTGATCGCGCGCGCGACCAGGTAGGCCGCGCCGCCGACCGCCATCAGGTACGCCGACTTGTGGTTGGCGATCGACTGGGTTGCCTTGGGCCCGCGCTCGGACTTGCCGACGCTGGCGAGCAGGCCGAGGTCGAGCATCATGTCGGAGAACTGGTCCATGCGCGTCGCGGTGGTCGGGCCGGCCGGGCCGACCACTTCGTCGCGCACCGGGTCGACCGGGCCGACATAGTAGATCACGCGGCCGGCGAAATCGACCGGGAGCGGCTCTCCCCTGACCATCATGTCCTGGATCCGCTTGTGCGCCGCGTCGCGCCCGGTCAGCATCTTGCCGTTCAGCAGCAGCCGGTCGCCCTGCTTCCAGCCTTGCACCTCCTCGGCGGTCAGCGTGTCGAGGTTGACCTTCTTCGCCGCCGCGTCGGGCGTCCAGTGGACTTGCGGCCACTCGTCGAGCTTGGGCGTCTCGAGGTACTTCGGGCCCGAACCGTCGAGCGTGAAGTGCGCATGGCGGGTCGCGGCGCAGTTGGGGATCATGCCGACGGGCTTGCCCGCGGCGTGGCAGGGCGCGTCCTTGATCTTCACGTCGAGGATCGTCGAGAGCCCGCCCAGGCCCTGAGCGCCGATGCCGAGCGCGTTGACCTTGTCGAAGATCTCGATCCGCAGCGCCTCGATGTCGTTCTGGGGCCCGCGGGCCTTGAGCGGCCCCATGTCGATCGGCTCCATCAGCGCCTGCTTGGCGAGCAGCACGCAGTGTTCGGCGGTGCCGCCGATGCCGATGCCGAGCATGCCCGGCGGGCACCAGCCGGCGCCCATCTGCGGCAGCATCTCTATCACCCAGTCGACGATCGAATCGCTGGGGTTCATCATCTTGAACTTGGACTTGTTCTCGCTGCCGCCGCCCTTGGCCGCGACGTCGACCGAAACCGTGTTGCCCCGGACCATGTCGACGTGGAGCACCGCGGGGGTGTTGTCCTTGGTGTTGCGCCGCGTGAACGCGGGGTCCGCCAGCACCGAGGCGCGCAGCTTGTTCTCAGGGTTCAGGTACGCGCGGCGCACGCCCTCGTCGACGACCTCCTGCAGGCTCAGTTGCGAATCGAGCCAGCAGTTCTGGCCCCATTCGATGAACACGTTGACGATGCCGGTGTCCTGGCAGATCGGACGGTGCCCTTCGGCGCACATCCGGCTGTTGGTCAGGATCTGCGCGATCGCGTCCTTCGCGGCCGGGCCCTGCTCGGCCTCGTACGCCTCGCCCAGCGCGCGGATGTAATCCATCGGGTGGAAGTAGCTGATGTACTGCAGCGCGTCGGCGATGCTGTCGACCAGATCCTGTTCGCGGATCGTCACCATTTCGGGCATGCGAGAGCGCTCCTTGGGGCTCGGTTCGGGTGGGTATACTTCGCTCCATAAGCGTGGCCGATGCCATCCGTCAAAGCGCTTGGCGCGGCTGACGGCATGACTTAGAAGCGCCGTTCAGCGCGGGTTTCGGGTGGACGCCGCACTGCAGCACCATATAGCGGCGCGCCCGGCAGGCGGCCTGGCAATTTGAAGGGTTCGAACGCATGACCATCACCGCCGAGAGCACCGCGGCACAATCCGAAGCGGCGCGCAAAGCGATGATCGACAGCCAGCTGCGGCCCAGCGGCGTCAACGAGCCGTTCGTACTCGCCGCGATGCTGCGCGTTCCGCGCGAGGATTACGTTCCCGCAGCTTTGCGGTCCGCGGCCTACATCGACCGCGCGATCGGGCTCGGCAAGGATCGCTGGCTGGCCGCGCCGATCGTCCACGGCCGGTTCCTGACCGAAGCCGCGCCCATGCACACCGATACGGTGCTGCTGGTGGGTGAGGCCAAGGGTTATCTGGAGGCATTGCTCAAGCCGCTGGTCGCCAAGCTTGAGACCGTCGACCCTTCCGCATTCGGGCCAACCGGGCTGGGCGTCACCACGCCTTCCCAGCCGGACCCGGCGGCATACGCCGGCCGCTTCACGCTGATCGTCATCGACGGCGCGATCGAGGAATTGCCCGACACGCTCGTTGCGCACCTGCTCGAAGGAGGCCGCGTGGTTACCGGACTGGTCGAGCGTGGCGTGACCCGGCTCGCGGTCGGCCGCAAGGCGGCGGGCGCGGTCGCGCTGCTGCCGCTTGCCGACATCGGCATCCCCGTGCTGCCGCAGTTCGCCGCACCGAAACGCTGGAGCTTCTAAAGTCCATGCCGCGCGGGTTCGGTCCCGAAGCGAGCGCCGCTCTTCTGGCGCTGTGTCTGCTTCCGAGCGTTGCTCGGGCGGACAACCTGCGTGATGCGCTCGAGGCGGCGTATCGCACCAACCCTACGCTGCTGGGTTCGCGCGCGGACCTTCGCGCGACTGACGAGCAGGTGCCGATCGCCGAGGCGCCGGGCAAACCGAACGCGAACAGCACGGTGCAATACACCGATTACCCGGTCATCAGCATCAATAACTACGGCGCGCCCTCACGCGCCCTCAACGCCAGCGCCAACCTCAATGTGCCGATCTACCAGGGCGGGGCGGTGCGCAACGCGGTGAAAGCGGCGAAGACCCGCGTCACCGCGGGTCAAGCGGACCTGCGCGGTACCGAAAGCTCGATCTTCTCGCAGACCGTGGCCGCCTACATGGACGTGGTGCAGAACGAGGCGATCGTCGGGCTCAACCGCAACAACATCGAGGTGCTGACGGTCAACCTTCAGGCGACGCGCGACCGGTTCGAGATCGGCGACCTCACGCGCACCGACGTCGCGCAGTCCGAATCGCGGCTTTCGCTCGCTCGCGGGGACACGCGCAATGCCGAAGCCACGCTCGCCGCCGCGCGCGAGACCTATATCCGGCTGGTCGGCAAAGTGCCGAGCAACCTCCAGCCGCCGCCGCCCTTGCCCGGCCTGCCCGCCTCGGCGGAAGACGCGGTGACGATCGCGCTCGACGACAATCCCGACATTCTCGGTGCGCAGCAGCGAAGCAAGGCGGCCCGCTACGACGTCAAGGTCGCGGGCGCCTCGCGGCTGCCGCAGATCGGCTTGTTCGCGAACGGGGGGTACGACAACTATTTCGGGACCCTGGGCGCGGGAGTCGGCGGCACGTTCACGCAGACCGACAAGACCGCGCAGGTCGGCGTGCGCGCCTCGCTCCCGCTCTATCAGGGCGGCCTGCCCGCAGCGCAGCGGCGCCAGGCGCAGGACCGCGAAAGCTCGACGCTCGAAGACGAGGTCGCGACCGAACGCAGCGTGATCGCGCAAGTCCGCTCGGCCTACAGTTCGTGGACCGCGAGCCAGGAGATCATCACTTCGAGCCAATCCGCAGTCGATGCCGCGAACCTCAGCCTCGAGGGCGTCCGCGCCGAGAACAGCGTTGGCAACCGCACGATCCTCGACATCCTCAATGCCGAGCAGGAACTGCTCAGCGCGCAAGTGCGACTGGTCCAGGCTCGGCGCAACGAGTACGTCGCTGGCTTCTCGCTGCTCGCGGCGATGGGCAAGGCGCAGGCCCGCGACCTCGGCATCGCGGAGGGCGCGCAGTACGATCCTACGATCGACGCACGCCGCGCCGCGCACAGCTGGCTCGACTTCGACGACCGGCGCGCCCCCCAGGCGCAGGCGACCCGCACATCCGGCACTCCGGTGCAGAGCGGCAACGTCTCGGCGGCCAAACAGGAACAGCAGACGACCGAGGCGCAGCGCGATGCGCCAGCCCGGTGAACCCTCGATCGAGGAGATCCTCGAATCTATCAAACAGGTGATCGCGCGCGAGGATCGTGCTGGTGCTTTCCGCGGATTTCGCGCGGTTGAGCCCGAGGTCGAGGATGATGTGCTCGACCTGACCGAGCGGGACTACGCCGTTCCGCCAGCCACCAGCGCCAATCCGGCGATCGTCGATCCTCTGGTTACCGAGAGCGCCTTGAATGCCGCACGCGGTTCTCTCGATGCGCTTGCGGGCGCCGTTTCCGGTGGCCCTGAGCGCCAAGCGGCAACCGAATCCAGTGCGCTCGAAGGCCTGCTGCGCGAGTTGCTGCGCCCGGCGCTCGCGGACTGGCTGGACCGCAACCTGCCGGCCGTGGTCGAACGCATGGTCGCCGCGGAAATCGCGCGCATCGCCGGGCGCAAGTAATGCCCAAGCCTGATCCTGCGCTGCTCGATCCCACGCGCTATCCCTATTCCTGCGAGATCCAGACGCGCTTCGGCGATCTCGACGTCAACATGCACGTCAACAACGTCGCGATGGCGGGACTGCTCGAGGATTCGCGCGTGCGCTTTCACCGCGAGAGCGGCTATCACGCCGCGATCCAGGGCATGACCTCGATGGTCGTCAGCATCGGCATCGAATATCTCGGGCAGGCCTATTACCCGCAGCCAGTCGAGATCCACGTCGCCGCGACCGACATCGGCCGCAGCAGCTACAGCTTGTGCCAACTCGTGATGCAGGAGAACCGCGTGGTGGTGTTCGCGCGCGCGACTTTCGTGTGCGTGCGCGACAATCGGCCCGCGCCGCTGCCGGACATGTTCATGGAGACGGTGCGGCCGTTCATGCTGCTGCAGTGATCCCTGCCGTCTGACGGGATCGCCTACTTGCGGCGTGCATTCTCGATGAACTTCAGTTCCGATTTGGCGATAGTGCTGTCGGGATCGTATTTCAGGGATTCGCCATACGCTTTTTGGGCGCCGTCCAGATCGTGCTGGTCGGTCAATATATAGCCGATACCTCGCAAGGCCGCCGCGCGGTCCCGGTATCCCCCTCCGGTGCCCGCGAGAGCTGAGAAATCGATGGCGTGCTGATAGGCGGCGCGCGCCTTTTCGGTCTGACCGTTGACACGATAGGCAAAGCCGAGTTCGACGAAATAATGGGCCTGATAAGGCGCGAGTGCCGTCAATTCCTCCAGAGTGGCGATGGCCTCGCCGCCCTGCTGAAGATCCGTCAGTGCGAAAGCCTTGAGAAACAGCGCCTCGCAAATTTGCGAGCCGAGCACGATCCCGGATTTTTTCTGCTGGGCCGCTAGCCCGCCATAGAAAATGGCTTCCGTCGTGCTCGATGCACAGAAGACCAGATTGCCCTTGGATCTGTCGTCTGCGACGGTCTTCTCGAGATCGGCGATGACCGGCTGCAAAATGGTGAGCACCTCGGCCGCCTTGTGCTGCGCCGCCAGTTCGCCCGCTTTGTCGATCGCTTGCTGGCGGGGATCGGGCGCATCCCCGGCATGCGCCGGACAGGCGATCACCAGGCCCAATCCCGCCACGAAAATCCGTCCAAGCCTCACGATCACCTCCCTTGGCTCACTCCCGACGAGCGCTCAACGATTCCGCTCTTCCTCCAGAAAGTCGGTGATCGCCTCGTCGTGCCCGGTGCCGTGCGACAGGAATGCGAGCCCCATCAGCGCCGACGCCAGCAACATGGTGAAACCGATTCCCAACGCGGCGGCGATGAACAAGTGGACCGAGGCGAAGCCGTTGCTCTTGTAGAGCAGCGCCATCGCGATCGCGACGGTGCCCACCGTCACGCCCATCATCAGGCGCATGATCCGCCGATAGCGCGCCCAGGCGTACGCGGCGGTCTCAGGGTCATCGAGTGGAGAGCGCGGGATCATTGCACCTAATTGCGCGCTTGCCAGCCGGCGCGCAAGCGCCGCCAGCCTGCTCCTACAGGGAACCGCTGCGCGCCTTCGCGGGTTGGCTCAATGTGTGATACGCTTGCGTCCCCGAATGAAATCGGGCCCGATAACCATAACGGGAGAGAGACATGACGATCGGACGCCTCCTCGACTCGCGGCAAGCCGCGACGGTCACCTGCAGCCCCGACACCACCGTTGCCGACGCTGTCGCAACGCTTGCGGAGCGCCGAATCGGTGCGATGCCGGTGGTCGACGGCGATGCGGTGCTTGGGATCTTCTCTGAGCGTGACTTGCTGTATCGCCTTGCCAAAGAGGGTGCCGGAGTCCTCTGCCGGCGGGTCAGCGAGGTGATGACCGGTCCGCCGCACTGCGTCAGTCGTGAAACCACGGTGCTCGAAGCTCTCTCGCAGATGACGCGGCGACGTATCCGTCACCTGCCCGTCATCCAGGGCGGCCGCATGGTCGGCTTCGTTTCGATTGGAGACCTCGTCAAATTCCGCATCGATCAGATCGAGGCGGAAGCCGAAGCCATGCGCGAATACATACAGACGGCGTAATGCGTGCGCGCCGCGGGTGCCGCTTGCCGCGCGGCCCCGCGCACCCTAAATCGTGTGCATGGACACGACCACCGTCTCGCTCAGCCCCAGCGCCGCCGCGCGCGTCGCTGCTATTGCCGCCAAGCAGGGCAAGCCTGCGATCCTGCGGCTCTCGGTCGAGGGCGGCGGCTGTTCCGGGTTCCAGTACAAGTTCGATCTTGCCGGTGCGGCTGACAGCGATGATGCCGTGAGCGAAACCGATGCGGTCAAGCTCGTGGTCGATCCGATCAGCCTCGATCTGGTTGCCGGATGCACCGTGGATTTCGTCGAGTCGCTGGGCGGCGCGGCATTCAAGGTCGAGAATCCCAATGCGACCGCCGGCTGCGGCTGCGGATCCAGTTTCGCGATCTGAGCGCGCTTTGCGCTGGCGGGGGATGGCGGACCGCGCTTAACACGGCGCCATGACCCGCATCGCCACTTTCAACATCAACGGCGTCAAGGCACGCCTGCCGCGTCTGCTCGAATGGCTTGCCGAGACGCGGCCATCGATCGCGTGTCTTCAGGAAATCAAAAGCCAGGACGAGGGTTTCCCGATCAAGGACATCGAGGCACTCGGTTACCGGGCGATCTGGCACGGGCAGAAGGGCTTCAACGGCGTCGCAATCCTCGCAGACGGCGTTGCCCCGATCGAGGTGCGGCGCGGGCTGGAGGGTGATCCCGAGGACTTGCACTCGCGTTATCTCGAAGCCGACGTGTTCGGGATCCGTGTCGCGTGCATCTACCTGCCCAACGGCAATCCCCAGCCGGGGCCCAAGTTCGATTACAAGCTCCAGTGGATGGAACGGCTGCACACGCGGATGCGCGAGATCTGGGCCGAGGAAGTGCCGGCGGTGGTGCTTGGCGATTACAACGTGATCCCCGAGGACGACGACGTCTGGTCACCCAAGGCGATGGCGATGGACGCGCTGATGCAGCCCGAATCGCGCGACGCTTACGCGCGGCTGCTCGCCGATGGCTGGACTGACGCGCTGCGCACGCACAATCCGCGCGGCGGAATCTGGACGTTCTGGGATTATCAGGCCGGCGCGTGGCAGCGCGATCACGGTTTCCGTATCGATCACGCACTGCTCTCGCCCGAACTCGCCGACCGGTTGGTGAGCTGCGGCGTCGACAAGGAACA
>CAJCHR010000364.1 GCA_903970225.1 Actinobacteria bacterium 21-64-8
ACGACGCTCTTCCGATCTTTCGGCGCCGGTGTGCATGTCGTACAGCAGCACTTCGCCGGCGTGGATCGCGCGGACCCATGTCGTAGGCACGAGCCGAACGCCCGCCGTCTTCATCCTACCGACGAGATAGCGTTCTTCCCAGTTGTCGGTGTTGCGCTGGGAGATCGGCGCATGGCCCGGGTAGACGAACGTCACCTCGGCGCCGTCCCTTGCCAGCATCTCCGCGATCCCGGCGCCGGTGTGATACCCTTCCGCATCGAGAACGATCACGCGCCCGGCCGGATGTGTTCGGCTGATCAGGACGTCCTCGGGGCGCAGCACGTGCGGCAGGTGGCTGCCGGGGATATCGGCGTCGCGGTGGACCGAGCGGCCACCGGTGCTGTAGCGCGCGCCGGTGGCGACGATCACCGCGCCGGGGGTCTCGGCCAGCACCGTATTCGGCCCGACGTCCACGCCGAGCCGCACATGGACGCCGAGACGCTCCAGTTCGCGCGCCCACCAGTCGATCGCGGGGCGGTAATGCGTCCGTCCGGGTAGCTCGGCCCACAACGCCAGCGCGCCGCCCAGTTGCTCGCTTGCTTCGAACAGCACGACCTCGTGTCCGCGCAGCGCCGCGACTCGCGCCGCCTCCATGCCTCCGGGGCCGCCGCCAACCACGACGACACCGGTCGGGCTCGGCGCAGCGGTGAAGCTCGCCTCGCCCCACAGTTTTTCGCGGTAGCTCGCCGGATTGATCGTGCAGCCCTGCGCACCGTCGCCCCCCGCCGCCGTGCACCAGTTGCAGGCGATGCAGGTGCGATCGAGGTGTTCCTCGCCATTGCGCGCATGGCGCACGAACGCAGGCTCGGCGATGAGCTGGCGCGCGGAGCCGATCACGTCGCACACGCCGGCCTCGAGCGCCGCCTCGGCATCGGCCATGCGCGTGATGTTGCCGAGCACGCTGAGTACCGGCACCGTCGAAGCGGAGCGCACCGCCTCCACGAACGGCCGGTAGTATTGCATCGGCTCGAACCCGGTCGGCATACCGTGATGGAACTGCTGCGGCTCGAGCCCGACGTCGAGATCGATGTAATCGACCAGCTCGCGCTCACACAGCGCCGAGACCACCGCGCGTGCGGTGTCGGTGTGATAGCCGCCCTCGATCTGCTCGTCGCAATTGAGCCGGAGCCCGACCGCGAAGTCCGCGCCGCCGCCTGCGCGGCAGGCCTCCAGCGAGTCGGCAAGGAACCGCAGCCGGTTCTCGAAGCTGCCGCCGTAAGCGTCGGTGCGCTCGTTGAAGAGCGGTGAGAGGAACTGCTGGATCAGCGCGGCGTGGCTGACGTGGAGCATGATTCCGTCGAACCCCGCGGCGCGCATGTTGGCGGCGGTCTCGCGCGTGGTTTCGATCATCCGCGCGATCTCGCCCAGGCTCATCGCATGAGTCGAATGGGTGCGGCCATTGAGCCCGAACTGGCGCACCGAGGGCGCAAGCGCGGGCGCGGGCGTGCTCAGCGGTCGCCACGATCCCGCGCCGATCCAGTGATAGAACGGCTCGCCGAAGATCTTGCCGCCGGCCTCGTGGATCGCATCGGTCAGCACGCGGAACGCGGGGATGTTTTCGGCCACGTGCGGCGAGGGTTGCCGTGTCCGCCCGCGCTCGTGCATCGCCAGCGCGACCACGACCAGACCGCAGCCGCCACCGCGTACACGCTCGGCGCTGTAGGCGACCAGATCGTCGGCCGGCTTGGTCCCCGCAGACAGCGCACTGCCATGCGGCGCGAAGAAATAGCGGTTGGGCAGCTCAACCGGCCCCAGTCGAACCGGCGAGAACACCCTCGGATAGCGCGGGTGCATCACCCCTCTCCTGCGTTTTCGTTCTTATTGGCGCAGCATAGGGCGAGGCCCGATGGGCGGCAATCTGTGGATAAGCGCGTGTCACCCTCAGTCATGACGCATATCTGAAACATTGCCCGTCCATGACGCCCGCCTGACAGAGAACAGCAGGAACTGGCGATCTCGATGCAGACCAATTCAGTGGCCGCGGCGTACGACAAATGGGCGCCGGTTTATGATCTCGTCTTTGGCGGGGTGTTCAAGAACGGCCGCCAGCAAGCGATCGATGCCGCGGAGAAGATCGGTGGTCGTATCCTCGAGGTTGGCGTCGGCACCGGCATTTCGCTGCCCGAGTACGCGAACGACACGCGGCTTGTCGGCATCGATATCTCCGACGCGATGCTCGACAAGGCGCGGGAGCGGGTGCGCAAGCTGGGCCTCAGCCACGTCGAGGCGATCGAAGTGATGGATGCCGAGCATCTCGTTTTCGCCGACGAGAGCTTCGACGTCGTCGTCGCGCAGTATGTCGTCACCGCCGTGCCCAACCCCGAAGCCGCGCTCGATGAGTTCGCGCGGGTGGTGAGGCCGGGCGGCGAGATTATCATAACCACCCGGATTGGCGCCGAGGGCGGCCTGCGCGGCCAGATCGAGAAGACGCTGATGCCGGTCACGAGCAAGCTCGGCTGGCGCACCGAATTTCCGTATGGCCGGTATGAGGCCTGGGCGGCGAAACAGCCCAATGTCACGCTGCTCGAACACCGCTCGCTGCCGCCACTTGGCCATTTCTCGCTTATTCGCTATGGCAAGCGTCACGCCGCGTAAGTCCGGCATACCAAATTCAAAGGCACGGAAGCAAATATGCCCCAATTTCGTGAGCAGTTGCGTGAACAGCGCTGGGACGATCACCGCTATTATCACCATAGTGTGATCAACCAGAGTCTGCATTTTGTCAGTGCCGTGACATTCCTGCTTGCGTATGCCTTGCTTTGGAAAGATCCAGCGATCGCGGCATTGCTGGCTTGGGGCGTAGCGATGACCAGCCGGCAGGCCGGGCATTTCTTTTTCGAACCCAAGGGCTACGATCACGTCAACGACGCGTCGCATGCGCACAAGGAAGAGATCAAGGTCGGCTACAACCTCTCGCGCAAGGTGGTGTTGATGGCATTGTGGGCGCTGTGCCCGGTGCCGTTGCTGATCGATCCGACGCTGTTCGGGCTGTTCCAGCCTCACACTGGCCCGATGTCGCTCTTGCGCCACATCGGCTTGATGTGGCTGGCGCTCGGTGCGGGCGGGCTGGTGTTCCGCACCGTGCATTTGTTCTTTCTACGCGATGTCGAGACGGGTCTGGTGTGGATGACCAAGATCATCACGGATCCGTTCAACGATTTCCGGCTCTATCACCGCGCGCCTGCGCAACTCGCCAGACGTGCGGCGGCGTGGCGTCCCTCACGCGGGTAAGGCGGCTCTCGTTTAGATACTGAGCCATACGAAGCGGCATCGACGATATACCGGGTATTGTGCGCCGTCCTGAACAAGGTGGCGCCCAATAGGCAGCCGGGCGTCGGCGGCTAGTGAACGCTGTTCTTCCAAATCCTGCGCTGTGATGACAAAGGCGCGCCCTTGCCGCGTTCGCAGCGATATGAACCCCTTTGATCTTATAACAAAAAGCGGGATGACTCACACTCAGGTCGCGGCTACACTCCAAGTGGGTTGTGTGCTGGTTATGCCAGCGCTTTGAGCAGGGTTGGGCAATGAACAATAACTTGGGTAAGGGTTCCCCTTCTTTGGGGAGGCTGGCGCGCGCCGGCACCACGGCGGCGCAAGCGGATGCAAAGGCAGCGGATGGCGAGGGAATGATCCTTGTCGCCACCGATGCGATGAACGTGTTGTTCGACATGCTGGAACACGCGTCTTCCACGGGCACGCCGCTCCACCCGGGGTGGCCGATCGGAACAGGTGACAGCCCCAGTTGCTGATCGCTCCTCGGCGCTGATGGCCGGATGCCGATCGAAACACGGCATTCGGCTTGACGGCTGCTGCGATCTTATCGACGGGGTCGGTGACCTGACCGGGCCGGCGTTTCGGCGCGTGGCCGTTGTCGATCGATCGACTCCTGCATCGCTTGCGCGATGTCTCGGTAGAAGTCTGCCATCAGCTGCAGTCGCTCGGTAACAGCGCCTGACCTGTGCGCGATGTCTTCGCCGTGCAGCAGTGCGACAAGCCGGCCGAGTAACTCGACCCTTGAGGTAAACGGGCCGGTGTGCGTGCCCGGCGCCGAATAGCGGATCCGCTTGGTGCCCGGTTCGGTGTGTCTGCGCGCGTTACCGAACTGTTCGAGCGTTCGAGCGGCCACGCTGGCGTTGCTCTTGGCGATGCCCAGCGCCGCGGCGAGTTCGTCCAGCCCGATCGGTTCATCCTGCAGCAGGAGGTAGGCGTACATCCGCCCGACATTGCGTTGCCAGCCCCACGGGACCATCAGCGCCGCAAGATCGTCGATGAAGCGCATCTCGGCGGCCGGGATCGGGTTTGACATATTCTGAATTTCGTGAATTTATCGGGATAGGCGCTGGGATCAAGTGATTTCGGCGGATGAGACATGGGTGAGGTCGGTATGGACGCTGATGCGTTTCGCGGTCGTTATGGTCCCTGGGCGCTGATTGCCGGGGCTTCGGAAGGAACCGGCGCTGCGTTCGCCCGGCAGCTTGCCGCCAAGGGCCTCAACCTGATCCTCGTCGCACGCCGCTCGGGCCCGCTCGAACAGCTCGCGCTGGAAATCGGCGCAGCACACGATGTCGAATGCGTCATTGCATCGATTGATCTTGCAGCGGAGGACGCGACCGCGCAGCTCGTTACGGCCGCGGGCCAACGCGAAGTCGGGCTGCTCATCCTCAATGCTGGGGCCGACACCAACGGCTCGACCTTCCTCGACAACGCGATCGAGAACTGGGTCGCGCTCACCCAGCGCAATGTCGTCACGTTGCTGCGCGCGGTCCATCACTTCGGCGGAGCCATGCGTGCGCGGGGTCGCGGCGGGATGATCCTGGTAGGCTCGGGCGCGTGCTATCTCGGGCTGCCCGGGATTTCGGTCTATGGCGCAACCAAGGCGTACGATCTGATTCTCGGCGAGGCGCTGTGGGCCGAACTCAAGCCGCAAGGCGTTGATGTGCTCAACCTGATCATGGGCCGGACCGACACGCCCGCGCACCGTGAACTGATGGAACGACTCGGCGTGCCGTTTCCCGACGGAACCGCCTCGTCCGACGACGTTGCTGCGCTGGGGCTCGAGAAGCTGCCGCACGGTCCCACGATCAATTGGGACGAGCCCGAGGACCAACCGGGCATGTCGGGCCTCTCGGCAAACGCACGGCGCGAGCGAATCCTTGCCATCGCCGCCATGTCGGCTTCCTATGCGAAGCACGACTGAAGACGGGGGCGGAGATGCGTATGATCGATGAAGCCGCCATCCAGGCGCTGATCGACAAGCAGGCGATTACCGAGGCGATCTATGCCTATTGTCGCTCGGTGGACCGGATCGACGTGCCGCTCGGCCGGTCGATCTGGCATGACGATGCGATCGCGGATTATGGCGCAGACTATTTTCAGGGCCCGGGCAAGGACGTGATCGACCTGATCTGCCGGCAGCACGAAGGACTGATCAGTCACTCGCATCAGGTCACCAACATCCTGATCGATGTTGACGGTGATCACGCGGGGAGCGAGTCGTATATGACCGGCACGATGCGCCTCAGACGTGAGGGCAAGGAACTGCAGATGGGCGTGTGGGCGCGCTATCTGGACAGTTGGGAAAAGCGCGAAGGGCGCTGGGGCATCATCAGGCGGGAGGTCGCGTTCGATCATGAAGAGATCCGCGAAGTCACGCCGATGGGCCGCGCGCTTACTTCGACCCGCGACCGCCGTGACCCCTCCTATGCCATGATCGGCCGCCTTTCTGAGGCGGTATAATGGCGGATGATGCTGCCGATCGGCTGGCGATCCTGAAGCAGATCTACCGCTATTGCCGCAGCGTCGACAGGCTTGACGTGCCGCTCGGCCATGCGGTGTTCCACGAAGACAGCACCGCCGACTTCGGCTCCTACAAAGGGAGCGGGCGCGGCTGGATCGATTTCATCTGCGAGGAGCACAGGAAATACCTCCATCACTCCCATCAGGTCACCAACGTGATCATCGAGATCGATGGAGACCGCGCCGGCAGCGAATCGTACGTCACCGCCACGCTGCGCTCGCGCGAGAGTGACGGGCCGGTCGTGCAGTTCCAGTTCTGGGCGCGCTATGTGGACAGATGGTCGAAACGAGCCGGGCACTGGGCGATCGACACGCGTGAATGCGTGATCGATTTCGACCAGCGATGCGAAGTCACTCCAATCGGCGATCATCAACGCGCCAGGCGCGATATCGCCGACCCCTCTTACACCGCGCTGGAATTGGCCCGATGAGAACTGCCCGCGTCACCCTCTCGTTCGACATGCGCGCGCCCGATTGGGGTGCCCCGCGCGGTGCTCTCTATGCAGCGGCGGTCGAGATGGCGGCCTTCGCGGACCGCATCGGCCTCGATGGGATCAACCTTATGGAGCACCACGGCTCCGATGATGGCTACCTGCCGCAGCCGTTCACACTCGCCTCGGCGATGGCGGCGGTGACCGAGCGGATCCGCTTCAGCCTGGGCGCGGTGATCCTGCCGCTGCACGAGCCGATCATGGTCGCCGAGCAAATCGCCGTGCTTGACCTGATCAGCAAGGGCCGGCTTAGCGTGATCTTCGGTGCTGGCTACGTGCCGTTCGAGTTCG
>CAJCHR010000365.1 GCA_903970225.1 Actinobacteria bacterium 21-64-8
TCGCCCTCGGCGGTTTTGCCGGTCGCCGCGATGACCGTGAAGCCGGCTTTGGCCAGCAGTGCGATGGAGACGCTGCCGACGCCGCCGGTCGCCCCGGTGACGAGGATTTCGCCCTGGTCGGGCCGGACGCCTTGCGCCAGCAGCTTGTCGACGCTCAGGGCCGCGGTGTAGCCGGCGGTGCCGATGGTCATCGCCTGGCGGGTGGTAAACGCTGCCGGCAGCGGCACCAGCCACTTGCCCTCGACGCGCGCCTTTTGCGCGAGGCCGCCCCAGTGCGATTCGCCCACGCCCCAGCCGTTCAGCACGACCTTGTCGCCCGGCGTCCATTCGGGATCGTCGCTGGCGGTGACCGTGCCGGCGAAGTCGACGCCCGGAATCATCGGATAGCTGCGCACGATCGGCGAGGTGCCGGTGATCGCGAGCGCGTCCTTGAAGTTGAGCGTCGAATACTCGACGTCGATCGTGACGCCCGTGGCAGGCAAGTGGTCGTCCTCAACCGAAATAAGCCCGACGGTTTGCGCGCCGTCGAGCTTGTCGATCATGATCGCCGAAAATGTCATCGCTTACCGTTCCTGATCCGGAGATCTCACCCGCGGCGCAGGAGCACGGCGGAGGGATCGTGAAAGAAGCTGCCGATCCCGATCAGCGCGTTCTGCGCGTTCGGGACCTGCCGCTCGCCGAGCCCGCCGCGTAGCTGACGGACAGCTTCGGTATAAAGGTTCGCGCCGCCCGCACGTCCATGCGCGAGGCCGCCGCCGCCGGTGGTCACCGGAACCCGCCCGTTCAGGAACATCATCTGACGCGCCGGGTCCCACGCGGAGCGGTACAAGTCGGTCGCCTCACCGATCTCGCAGAACCCCGCCGCCTCGGTAACGGCAATCGCGTCCATCGTGTAGCCGTCGTATGGGTAGAACACGTCGACATCACCGACGCGAAGATCGCTGCGCGCCCACATGCCCTCGTGCGCGACCTGGAACGAGTTGTACTCCCACCCGCCGAAGTTCTCGTAATATTCGCCGATGCGGGTGCCCCCGAGCGACATCGCGTGGATCAGCACCGGCGTGACGTCGAGATCGCGCGCGCGCTCCACCGTCGTCACGATCATCGCCTCCGCGCAGTCGACCGGCACGTCCATATCGGCCATCTGCATCGGGTCCCAGATGGTGCGGGAAGAATAGTAGTCATCGATGGTGAGCGGTGCGCGCAGCACCGCGTCGGGATTGAGCGCGGCCTGGCTGCGATTGTTGACTGCCATCAAGGCGAAGGCGTCCTTGTTGACGCCGAAGTCATGCATGTAGCGGCGCATGATCGCCGCGTAAGGCTCGCCCGAGTGGATCCAGCGCTTGGCGAAATCGCCGAGCCCGACATCGCCCCCGCCGCCGTCCGAATAATGCGACGCACGCAGCCGGTAGGGATCGCGCGCTGCCGCCCGCGACATGTTGACGCCGCGCACGTTGGTCTGGACGACCAGCGCCGTGTTGCAGGTGCCCGCGAACACCGCTTCCGCTGCATAGACCAGCGCCGAGCCCAGCCAGCCGTTCTTGGTCCAGGTGCAGCGATCGATGCCGAGACCTCCCTGCAGGCTGAGGAAGCCCGAGCCGCCCATCGCCAGCGGCGTCATCCCGGTGCCGCAAAGACCGTCGATCTCCTGCGCGTCAATGCCCGCGTCGGCGATCGCGCGGACCGACGCCTCTAGGCCGAGCGACAGCTCGCTGCGGCCCAGATCCCTGCCGTACGGCGTCGATCCAACCCCGACGATCGCGACCTGGTCCTTGATCGGATTGCGCGCCATGCTCAGTCCGATCCTGCGGTGGCGGGTTCAAAGGCGGGCCAGCGGCGGCCGCGCTCCTCGATCCAGGTGAGTTGCAGTGGTATGTCGTGCTGCAGGTGCTCGGCGGGAATGTTCACGACCCGCGACAGGTAGCGAAGCCCGGGCTGTTCATCGAGCTCGATCGCCGCGGTCAGGATCGGCTCGAACAGCGGTTTGTCCGGATCGCGCGACTGGTAGATCAACGTCCACATATAGAGCTTGCCGCGCCCGCTGACCTGTGTGGGCACGACGTTCCACGTTCGGCAGCGCGGGCACATCGGACGGTGCGGATAGATCCAGAAGCCGCAATCGGCGCAGCGGTTGATCAGCAACCGGCCGTCCATCAGGCCCTGGTAATGCGCGATGTTGTCGTGATCGATGTGCACGTCGTGGAAGTGCGCGAAGATCGCGGCTTCCTGCTCGGGTGCAATCGTCATGACGGGTCCGCCAGCGTGAAAACCGGCACTACCGCATTGGCTGCCGGGTGCCACGTGATCGCGATCGGTGCGCCGATCGCGACGCTCGCCGGCTCCGCATCGACGAGCACCGAGACGAGCCGGACGCCGGGCGCCTCGTCGAACGAGACCAGCGCCGGTATGCGCGCGCCGGGAGCCTCGCCCGGATCGGCGCCGCGCACGGGCAGGATCGTGAACGAGTAGATCCGCGCCTGGCCGGGCTGCACCCATTCGACCGGCTGCGTCCGGCACTTCGGGCAGAACGGACCCGCGGGCCAGCGGAACGTGGCGCAATGGACGCAGCGCGGCATGCGCACCTCGCCAGTCTTGCCGCCCTCCCAGAACGGTTCGCTCCAGACGTCGATCGGGACTTCGAAGGCCGAGAAATCGGGCGTGATGCTGCGCTGGGTCATGCCGGGTTCCTCACGCCTCGTTGCTCAGGATCGCGGCGGTCATCGGCGTCGGCGCGGGGCCCCCCGTGACCAGCGCGGTCCGGGCGCCGGGTATCTGGTTGATCGCCACGCCGCGCAATTGTTCGACCGCCTCGCGAATGTGAGTCATGCCCACGACATAGGCTTCGGACAGGTGGCCGCCATGCGGGTTGACCGGGATCGATCCGTCCAGCCGGATCGCGCCGCTCTCGACGAACGGCCCGCCCTCACCGCGCTTGCAGAAGCCGAAGTCCTCGAGCTGCATGATCACCAGCGGCGAGAAGTGATCGTAGATGCAGGCGACGTCTATATCCTGCGGCCCCATGCCGGTCAGCTCGTACAGACGCTCAGCGACGTGGACCCCGCCCGCGGACACGAACGCATCTTCGGTCTGCCCGAGCCAGAAGAACGCGCGGCCCCAGTCGGCGCTGCCGTGCTGCGCGGCGCCGGTAATGTAGACCGGCCTCTGCGGCATGTCGCGCGCACGCTCGGCGCTCGTGACCACGAATGCGAGCGCGCCGTCGGTCTCGAGGCAGAAGTCGAACTTGCACAGCGGATCGGCGAGCATCGGTGCGGCCATGTATTCGTCGAGAGTCATCGGCTTGCGGCGGAACGCGGTCTCCCGCGTGGCGGCGGCGGCGCGCGAGGCCATCACCACTTCGGCGAAGGCTTCGCGGCGCGTACCGAACTCGTAGGCGTGGCGCCGGGCTTGCAATGCCAGCGCCTGCCCGGGGCCCTGCAGCCCGGCGAGGCGGTGAAACACGTTGTCCGGGCTTGCCGCGAAGTTGCCAAGCGCCTGACCGACGCGCCGGCCGACCTGCTGGGTCGCGCCGATGCAGACGATATTCTTCGCGCGGCCCGTCTCGATCGCCATC
>CAJCHR010000366.1 GCA_903970225.1 Actinobacteria bacterium 21-64-8
CTCGGTGCGCTACCGCACCGTCGGCGACCTCACCGTCACCGGCGCGGTGCGCTCCGACGCCGCTGACGTCCCGAGCGTGATCGCCGAGACGCTCACCGTGCGGGTCTCTGAGCGAGGCCAGACCCGGGCGGACGACCGGACGTCCGAAGCGGCGATGGAGGACCGAAAGCGCCAGGGGTACTTTTGAACGCCCACGACGTGGGGACCGCCCGTGAGCTGCTCCGGCTCGCGACAGCCGGGTCGGTGGACGACGGCAAGAGCACGCTCATCGGCAGGCTGCTGCTCGACAGCGGAGCGCTGCTAGACGATCACCTCGAGGAGGTGAGCACGGACGGGACGGGTCCTGATCTCGCCGCGGTGACCGACGGTCTGCGCGCCGAGCGCGAGCAGGGGATCACGATCGACGTCGCCTACCGGTTCTTCAACACCGAGAAGCGCAAGTTCATCGTCGCCGACTGTCCGGGCCATGAGCAGTATACCCGCAACATGGTGACCGGCGCCTCGACCGCCGATCTCGCGGTCATCCTGATCGACGCGCGCAAGGGCGTGCTCGTCCAGACGCGCCGCCACAGCTACCTGTGCCACCTGATCGGCATCAAGAACCTGGTGCTCGCGGTCAACAAGATGGACCTGGTCGGCTACGACCAGAAGGTGTTCGATGAAATCGTCGCCGATTACACCGAGTTCGCCAAGTCGATCGGCATCACCAGCTTCACCGCGCTGCCGATCTCGGGCTTCAAGGGTGACAACATCACCACCCAGTCCGACAACACGCCGTGGTACACCGGACCGACGCTGATCGAGCATCTCGAGACGGTCGAAGTGCTTTCGTCGGAAGACGCGGCCAAGCCGTTCCGCATGCCGGTGCAATGGGTCAACCGTCCGAACCTGGACTTCCGCGGCTTCTCGGGCCTGATCGCGACCGGGTCGGTCAAGCCGGGCGACGAGATCCGCGTGCTGCCTTCGGGCAAGACCAGCACGGTCACCCGCGTGGTCACGTTGGGTGACGATCTCGAAGAGGCGGTCGCGGGCCAGTCGGTCACGGTCTGCTTCGCCGACGAGATCGATTGCTCGCGCGGCAACGTGATCGCGGTCGCCGGCAACCCTCCGCAAGCCGCCGACCAGTTCGAGACGACGCTGGTCTGGCTCGCCGACGAGGCGCTTCATGTCGGCCGCGCCTATTGGCTCAAGCTCGCGACGCAGACCGTCTCGGTCACCGTCCAGCAGCCGAAATATGCGGTCAACGTCAACACGATGGAGCAGATTGCGGTCAAGACGCTCGAGCTCAATGCGATCGGCGTCGCCGAGATCACCACCGACAAGCAGATCGTGTTCGAGGCTTATGCCGACAACCGTACGCTCGGCGGGTTTATCCTGATCGACAAGATGACCAACGCCACGGTCGCCGCGGGCCTGATCAATTTCTCGCTGCGCCGCGCGCAAAACGTGCACTGGCAGGCGGTCGATATCGCGCGTGAGGCGCATGCCGGGCTCAAGAACCAGAAGCCGGCGGTGCTGTGGTTCACTGGGCTTTCCGGTTCGGGCAAGTCGACCATCGCCAACCTGGTCGAGAAGAAGCTGCACCGGATGAACCGGCACACCTTCCTGCTCGACGGCGACAACGTGCGTCACGGTCTCAACAAGGACCTGGGCTTCACCGAGGCCGACCGGATCGAGAACATCCGCCGCGTCGGCGAAGTGTCGAAGCTGATGACCGACGCGGGCCTGATCGTGATCACCGCGTTCATCTCGCCGTTCCGCGCGGACCGCGAGATGGTGCGATCGATGCTGCCCGAGGGCGAGTTCTTCGAGGTGTTCATCGACACGCCATTGTCGGTCGCCGAGAGCCGCGATGTGAAGGGGCTTTATGCGAAGGCGAGGGCAGGCGAGCTCAAGAACTTCACCGGCATCGACAGTCCGTATGAAGCACCGGCGAATGCCGAGATCCACGTCGATACGACCCGGATCAGCCCCGACGAGGCGGCCGAGCTGATCGTCAACGCCTTGCTGGGTGACGCCTGATGGCACTCGATGACGGTGATCTCGCCGCGCATCTCGCCGACTGTGCGGGCAAGCTGCTGCTCGACGTTCGCGCGTCAGGCCTGCTGTCGCTCAAGGCGCTGGGCAAGGCCGGTGACGCCACGGCGAACCAGTTCCTGATCCATGCGATCCGCGAGCAGCGGCCTGACGATGGGCTGCTGTCCGAGGAGGAGAAGGACAACAAGGTCCGCTGCGGGATGAGCCGGGTGTGGATCGTCGATCCGGTCGACGGCACGCGCGAATACGGCGAATCGCGGACCGACTGGGCAGTGCACATCGCGCTCGCGATCGACGGTGAGCCGGTGCTCGGCGCGGTTGCGCTGCCGGGGCTGGGCGTGGTGATGCGTTCGGACGAGCCGGTCCCGGTGCCGCCCGCACCCGCGAAGCTGCGCATGGTCGTGAGCCGCACGCGCCCGGCGCGCGAGGCGACCGAGGTCGCGGAGCGGATCGGTGCCGAGCTGGTTCCGATGGGCTCGGCCGGCGCCAAGGCGATGGCAGTGATCCGCGGCGAGGCGGACATCTACCTGCACTCGGGCGGCCAGTACGAATGGGATAGCTGCGCGCCGGTCGCGGTCGCGCTCGGCCACGGGCTGCATTGCTCGCGCATCGACGGCTCGCCGCTCGTCTACAACTGCCCCGACGTCTACATGCCCGACCTGCTGATCTGCCGGAAAGAGCACGCGGCGATGGTGCTCGAACTGGTCAAGGAACTGGCGTGAGTGCCAGCGTTGTCTTGGGCTCGACCGGGGACAACGCCCGCGCCGACCCCGTCTTCTTTCCTCGTCATGCTGAACTTGTTTCACCATCCATGGCGCGGCTGGGCTCCGACCTCGCGGCGACGCGCCTTCCTCGCCGATCGTCGGCGGCCGCTCGTCCTGGTATGTCAGGTGCCCAACGTGGAATGGACGCTGAAACAAGTTCAGCATGACGAAGGAGGTAGGCTTACCCCGCTGGGTCGCGAACCTGCTGTCCACCCGTTCAAAAAATTTGCCAGATTGCGCGCGTGAGCATTTGCCATTGCCCGCGGGACACGCTTTATGGCCGGCAAGCCACGCTGCGGTGCGCCATGCGCGCGCCCGCGATCCGCGACTGTTTTGATGGAGCTTGCTTGTGACGTTTACCGCGATCCTGATCGAAAAGACTGAGGGTGGCCAGACCACCGAACTCAAGCAGCTCGAAGACAGCGCGCTGCCCGAAGGTGATGTCACCATCGACGTCTCGTTCTCTACGATCAACTACAAGGACGGTCTGGCGATCAGCGGCACCGGCCCGGTCGTGCGCCGCTGGCCGATGGTCCCCGGGATCGATCTGGTCGGCACGGTCAGCGAATCTTCCTACGACGAGTTCAAGCCCGGCGACGTCGTGCTCCTCAATGGCTGGGGCGTGGGCGAAGTGCATTGGGGCGGTCTCTCGACCAAGGCGCGGCTCAAAGGCGACTGGCTGATCAAGCTCCCCTCCGGCTTCACCCCGCAGCAGGCGATGGCGATCGGCACCGCCGGTTACACTGCCGCTCTCTCGGTCGATGCGCTGGTCAAGGCGGGCGTCACCCCAGCGGACGGCCCGATCCTCGTCACCGGGACCCCCGGCGGCGTGGGCTCGGTCGCGACCGCGCTGCTCAAGGCGGCGGGCTTTACCGTGGTCGCCTCGTATGGCGACGAGTCCGAGAAGGAATACCTGACCAAGCTCGGCGCGGATGAGTTCATTCACCGCGACACGCTCTCGGGTCCCGGCAAGCCGCTGCAGAAGGAACTTTACGCGGGCGTGGTCGATTCGGTCGGCAGCCACACGCTGGTCAACGCCGTCGCGCAGACCAAGTACCGCGGCTACGTCACCGCCTGCGGCCTCGCCCAGGGCGCGGACCTGCCGGGCACCGTGATGCCGCTGATCCTGCGCGGCGTCTCGATCCTCGGCATCGATAGCGTGATGTGCCCCAAGGGTCCGCGCATGGCGGCGTGGGACCGGCTCGACAAGGATCTCGATCGCGGCCTGATCTCCGAGATCGGCACCGAGGTCGGCCTGACCGAGGCGATCCAGGCCGGGCACGATATCGTCGCCGGCAAGATCCGTGGACGCGTACTGGTCGACGTCAGCCGCTAAGCGGCGGCGGCAGGCCTCATAAAAACGGGAGAGGACCAATGGCCGATTACGAGGCGAACGAAGCGCCGCAGCTCGATCTCAGCGATGTCGACCCCCGGGTCGGGAAGCTGGTCGGCGGCGGCCAGTTGTGGGAGCCGGCGTCGAAAAGTGACATCCGGCGCTGGATCATGGCGATGGATTACGTGAACCCGATCCACTGGGATCAGGAGTTCGCGGCCACCACCAAGTTCGGCGACATCATCGCCCCGCAGTCGATTGCGGTCGCGCTCGATTACGGGCACGGCTGCCAGCCCGCCTGCGTCGGCAAGATCCCGGGCTCGCACCTGATCTTCGGCGGCGAGGAATGGTGGTGGTACGGCACGCATGTGCGCCCAGGCGACCAGCTGTTCCAGGAGCGCCGGTTCCACGATTACAAGGTGACCGAGACCAAGTTCGCGGGGCCGACGATGTTCTCGCGCGGCGACACCACGCACCGCAACCAGCGCGGCGATCTCGTTGCCAAGGCCCGCTCGACCGCGATCCGCTATCTCGCCGCCGAGGCCGAGCGGCTGGGGATGTACGACACCACCGCCGGCGCGCCGAAGCGCTGGACGCGTGACGAGATCAAGGAGATCGACGCGATCCGCCATGCCTGGCTGATGTCGAACCGCGAAGGCAAGTCGCCGCACTTCGAAGAGGTGCAGATCGGCGACAAGCTGCCGCGCCGCGTGATCGGCCCGCATTCGATCGCGAGCTTCACCACCGAATACCGCGCGTTCCTGTTCAATATCTGGGGCACCTTCCGCTGGGTCGCACCTCCGGGCGTAGAGGATCCGTGGGTCAACCAGGATCCGGGCTGGGTCGAGGGTTTCGGCTTCGACGAAGACCTCGCGCTGATCGATCCGCGTGCACGTGACGGGCTCTATGTCGGCCCCTCGCGCGGGCACATCGATGACAGCTACGCCAGCGAAGTCGGCATGAGCCGCGCCTATGGCTACGGCGCGACGATGGCGGCGTGGAACACCGATTACCTCGCGTTCTGGGCGGGGCATGACGGCCTGGTGCGCCACGCCAAGTCGGACTTCCGCAGCCCCGCGTTCGAGGGTGACGTGACGTTCATCGACGGCGAGGTGGTCGACAAGATCGAGAAGTCCGAATGGGGCTTTCCGGTGGTGCAGATCAAGGTGAAGATGACCGATCAGAACGGCAAAACCGTGGTCAGCTCGGTCAATGAGGTCGAGCTGCCGTATTGAAGCTCAAGCGGCGGGGCGGGCCGGAGCGCGCCGTGCTCGTTCCGTCATGCTGAACTTGTTTCAGCATCCATCGGGCCCGCAGCCCGCCGCCAGTTTGGGTTTCGGGCCGTGCCGATCGCACCCGGCCGCGGCTCGGGTGCGAGAGGAGGAATGGATGCTGAAACAGGTTCAGCATGACGGGGGTGCGCGAGAGATTGTGATGGCGCGTTGGATCGGGGTGCAGTGAGAATGATCGAAGGCGTAAACGGGGTCCAGATCGAGGACGGGCTTTCGATCGTCCACGGCATTCCGCTCTCCGAAGAGCAGGGCATCGGCCCGCTGACGCTCAGCGGCTATGTCCAGGAGATCGCGCGGCGCTATGGCCCGCGCGAGGCGGCGATGGTGATGATCGATGGCCAGCGGATCAGCTGGACCTATGACGAGCTGCTCGCGCGCGCGACCGAGGTCGCCAAGGCGCTGATCGCGATCGGGGTGGGCAAAGGCAACCGCGTCGGCTTCATCATCACCAATCGGCTCGAATTCCTCTCGAACCTGTTCGGCGCGGCGCTCGCCGGCGCGATCGCGGCGCCGATCAGCACGTTCTACACCGCCTCCGAGATGGAAGAGGTGCTGAGCATCGCCGGGGTCTCGGCACTGATCCTCGAACGCCGCGTGCTCAAGAAGGACTTCGCCGAGCTGCTGACCGGGATCGAGCCGCAGCTCGCCAGCGCGGCGCCGGGCGAGATAGCCAGCCTCAAGTTCCCGTTCCTGCGGCATCTTGCGGTGATCGACCAGGACGAATCGATCGGCGCGATCGAGGGCTGGTCGAGCTTCCTAGCGCGCGGGGCCGATATTCCCGACGCGCTGGTCGAGGCGACTGCCGCGTCATCCAAGCCCGCGGATCCGGGGATCCTGCTGTTCTCGTCCGGATCGACCGGCAAGGCCAAGGGCATCCTGAATTCGCACCGGGGCCCGTGCCTGCAGTTCTGGCGCTGGCCGCAGTGGTACCAGTTTGGCGCCGATGCACCGCCGCGGACCTGGGGCGCGAACGCGTTCTTCTGGTCGGGCAACCTGTGCCAGCAGATGGCGGGCACGCTGTCCGCTGGCGGCACGCTGATCCTGCAGCGCACCTTCGACCCCGAGGAAGCGCTCGCGCTGATGGAAGCCGAAAAGGCGACGATGCCGATCGCCTGGCCGCACCAGTGGCCGCAGCTGGAGCAGGCGTCGAACTATGCCACGGTGGACTTGTCCGCGATGCGCTACGTCGATTTCAGGGTGCCGTTCGCGCGGCAGCCGACCGTCCACACGACCTGGCGCCAGAACGACGAGTCGTACGGCAACACCGAGACGTTCACGCTGATCACGGTGTTCCCGGTGGGCACCCCGGGCACCATCGCAGAGGGCACGCACGGGATTCCGACAGCGGGCTCGACCATCAAGATCGTCGATGCGTTCACCGGCAGGACGGCACCGCTGGGCGAGCGCGGCGAGATCGCGGTCAAAGGCCCGACGCTGATGCTGGGGTATCTCGGCATCCCGCTCGACGAGACTCTCGATGACGAGGGGTTCCTGCGCACCGCGGATGGCGGCTTCATCGACGAACTGGGTCGGCTGCACTGGGAAGGGCGGCTCAACGACATCATCAAGACCGGAGGCGCCAACGTCTCGCCGCTCGAGATCGACGCGGTGATTCGCGACATGCCGGGCGTGAAGGTGTCGCAAACGGTGGGCGTGCCCGACGATCTGCTCGGCGAGGTCGTGGTCGGCTGCATCGTCCCCAAGCCCGGTGCCGCGCTGAGCGAGGCTGCGGTCCGTGGCTACGCCAGGGACAAGCTCGCCAGCTACAAGATCCCGCGCCGGGTGCTGTTCTTCGAGGAGGACGAGTTGGAGACCACCGGCAGCTCGAAGATCAAGACTGCCGACTTGCGCAAGCTGGCGGCGCAGCGGCTGGCGGCGGAGCAGGCGTAAGGCGCTGCGCGAGGTTGCGCTTTGTAGCCGCCCCCTCCGTCAGCCGTGCCGGCTGTCACCTCCCGAGGAGAGGGAGGATGAAGTGAGTTACTTTCTTCCCCGTCGGGCGAGCCGACAGCCGTAGGCTGACGAAGGGGTCGCGGCTATAGAACGAAGCGGGACACAATTCATCGCCCGCTGGCGAGTGCGGGAGTACGCTGGGGGGAAATCGCGAACATCGGACGAGGGTGCGGCCGGCCGGCGCGGGTTTGCCTGGCGCGAAAGGCTGGCCGGCATGTCCATTCCTGTGAACGGCGATGAGCGACATGCGTACCCTCACCAACCGGCCCTTGGTTGATCGCGGGGCGACGACATGGAGGGCTCGCACCCGGCATGCCTGCCGTCGGGCACACCGAATTCATGCTCGCTGCCGGGGGCGCCGCGCCGTCTGAAGTGCGCCGGCTGCTGTGTGGGGGAGCAGCGAAGGCCTCTCCCATCCCGCATGCACTGGTCGTGAAGTATAACCTATTTGGTTCATAATGTTGAGGACGATCGCGGTTCGACAGCCGATCGGGCCAACTCCTAGCTGGATTATAATAAGCACTGCTATTATAGCCGTGTGTATGGAAGAAAACGTCGCCTCGGTGCTCGCGCAAGTGGCGCGTTTGATGCGCCGCACGTTCGATGCGCGTGCGCGGGAGATCGGCGTGACCCGGCCGCAGTGGCAGGTTCTGGGGCTACTCGTGTCGCATCCCGGGATCAACCAGGGCGCGCTGGCCGAGATGCTCGAAGTCGAGCCGATCACTGCCGGGCGGATGATCGATCGGCTGCAGGATGCAGATCTCGTCGAACGCCGCGCAGACCCGGGTGACCGCCGCGCGTGGCTGCTTCACCCCACGCCGCATGGTGAGGATCTGTTCGCGCAGCTCCGGCCGTTCGCTCTCGAAACGCTTGAGTTGGCGCTCGACGGGCTCGGCCCTGACGAACGCGCATCGCTGGCGGCGATCCTCGGGCGCATTCGCGGCAATCTCTCACGCCGCACCAATGGTGATGCGCCTCCCGCGGCGGCTGTCCGTGGCTGAAGGTGATCCCCGCCTGACCGGCGGCAGCGGCGCCAATCCGCAGCCGCGCGCGGTGCCGGCTTCGGCGCCTGCCGGTTTCGACGACCGTCCGCTCGTGCCCTCGAAGCACACCACCGTGCTGATCTGCGCGGTGATGATGGTCTCGATCTGCCAGTTCCTCGACGCGACCATCGCCAACGTCGCGCTTCCGCACATGAAGGTCAGCCTGGGCGCATCGGACGATACGATCAGCTGGGTGCTGACCAGCTTCATCATGGCCGGCGCGATCTTCATGCCGATGACCGGTTGGCTCTCGGGCCGGATCGGCTCGCGCAACCTGTTCATCGGCGCGACAGTGCTATTCCTCGTCGCTTCCGCGTGCTGCGGCGCGGCGACGAGCCTGGGCGAGATGGTCGTCTTCCGCGCATTTCAGGGCATGGCCGCCGCGTTCCTCGGCCCGATGACGCAGACCATCCTGTTCGACCTCACCCCGCCGAGCAAGCAGACCTCGACGATGTCGTATTTCGGCATGGTGGTGATGGTCGCGCCGATCAGCGGGCCGTTCCTGGGCGGCTTCCTGACCGATTACCTAAATTGGCGCTGGGTCTATTACATCAACCTGCCGCTCGGCCTTCCGACACTGGGCATCCTGTGGTGGCTGCTGCCCGATCGGCCGCGCGACGGGCGGGGCTTCGACATCTGGGGTTTCGCGTTCCTCGCGATCGGGCTGGGCGCGCTTCAGTTGGTGCTCGACCGCGGGCAGAGCAAGGACTGGTTCGACAGCCGCGAGATCATGATCGAAGCGGCGGTTGCTGGCTCAATGCTGTGGATCTATCTGCTCCACGCGGGCGACGCGAAGCATCCGCTGTTCAGCAAGGAGTTGTTCACCAACCCGAATTTCCTCGTTGGCCTCGCGTTCATGACCGTGCTGGGGCTGACCAACGTCGCGCTCTCCTCAGTGTTGCCGACGATGTACCAGACGCTTTACGCCTATCCGGTGGTGTTCTCGGGGTTGATGATGGCGCCTCGCGGATTCGGCGTGATCGTCACCTCGTCGATGGTCACCATGGCGCTCTCACGCGGGGCGGATTACCGATACATCATCACGATCGGCTATGTGATCGCCGCCTATTCGGTGTGGATGATGACCGGATGGTCGCTCGAGATGGATTGGCACCCGATCGTGCTCGCCAGCTTCGTGCAGGGGCTGGGGCTGGGCATGGTGTTCGGGCCGATGAACCTCGTCGCGTTCGCCACGATCAAGCCCGAGCTGCGCCCTGATGGATCGAGCCTGATGGCGCTGTTCCGCAATATGGGCGGCTCGCTCGGCATCTCGGCGATCGTCACGATGCTCGCGCGCAACCAGCAGATCAATCATGCCGAACTGGCGACGCACATCAGCCAGGTGACGATGGGCGGCAGCATGATGTCGGACAGTATGGGGCAGGGTTCGGACATGGCCACGCAGGCGATGCGGATGAACGGGCAGATCGCGCGCCAGGCGTCGATGATCAGCTACCTCGACAACTTCAAGGTGCTCGCACTGCTGCTGCTCTCGATCGCGCCGTTCCCGTTCCTGCTCAAGAAGTCGCGCGCGTTCGAAAGTGCGAGCGCGGACCATCTCGCGATGGAGTGATCGGCGTTCGTCATCGCGGGCGCGATGGTCGGATTTGGGCGATGGCAGGGGCGATACGAAGGCGCTATGGCCTGAGCTTCAATAAAACCCATGGGCAGAGAGAGCGGAAATTTGTCGCGCAAGATCGTCATTACCGGAGCAGGAGCGGGCCTTGGCCGCGCACTTGCCGAGCGTTTCGCAGCCGAGGGTGAAACCGTCATCCTGCTCGGCCGTACACTGGCCAAGGTCGAGGCGCTTGCCGCGCAATTGGGCGGCCCGGCGCTGGCGATCGGCTGCGATGTCGCCGATCCCGATTCGGTTCGCGCCGCCTTCGCGCAGATCGCCGCGGTGCATCCCAGGATCGATGTGCTGATCAACAATGCCGCGGTGTACGAGCCGTTCACGATCGCCGAGGCGCGGGATGATCAGATCGCGACGATCCTGAACACCAATCTGTCCGGTCCGATCTACTGCTGCCGCTCAGCGATCCCGCTGTTCGATCGCGGCGGCCTGATCATCAACATCGGCAGCGAGTCGGTGGATCTGCCGTTCGTGATGCTCTCGCTGTACCAGGCCTCGAAAGCGGGCTTGAACCGCCTGACCGAAGCGCTCGCGGCCGAACTCGAGGAGAGCGGCATCCGCGTCACGATGATCCGCGCCGGCTCGATGATGGCCGAAGGCAAGGAGAGCCCGAACTGGGATCCAGACGCCGCGATGCGGTTCTATGTCGGCTGCGGCAAGGCCGGGCTCGACCTCAGTTCGCGGCCGGTCTCCGACGTCAAGTCGGTGACCGACGTCTTCTCCGCCGTTGTCAATCTTCCGATCGATGTACATCTCACCAAAGTTTTCGTGGAGGCCCGCAGACCATGACCGATACCGCAATCGCACCCGAAGCCACCGAAAAGGTGACGCTGCCCGACGCCCTGCTGTTCATCGATGGTGAACTGCGCGGCGCCGAAGGTGGCAAGACATACGACATCATTTCCCCCTGGACGGGTGAATTCGTCGGCAAGGCTGCCGACGCGAGCGCCGCCGATGTCGAGGCGGCGATCGCCGCCGCGCGCAAGGCGTTCGATACCACCGACTGGTCGACCAATGTCGCCAAGCGAGTCGAACTCGTCACCAAGCTGCGCGACTTGTTCCGCGGCGCCTACGATCGTCTCGGCGATCTTGCGGTGCACGAAGCCGGCGCGTCGCGCGGCTCGGTTCCCCGCGCACACGTCGGCATGGCGATGGACGGCTGGGACGATTATCTCCGCGTGTTCGAGGGGGTCGAGTGGGAAAAAGATTACGGCAACAAATTCGGATACGGCTATGAGAGCAAGCGCGTCGCGGTGCGTGAGCCGGTCGGCGTCGTCGCCGCGATCACGCCGTGGAACGTGCCGCTCTACGTCAACATCGGCAAAGTCGTGGCGGCGCTTCTCGCCGGCTGCACCGTGATCCTGAAGCCTGCTCCGAACACCCCCGGCGGCGGCGCGATCTTCGGTGAACTTGCCAAGGAAGCAGGCTTTCCCGCGGGCGTTCTCAACGTCGTGTTCGGCGAGGATCCGGCGCTCGCTGGCGAACTACTGACCAGCGATCCGCGAGTCGACAACGTGTCGTTCACCGGATCGACCGCGGTCGGCAAGCGCATCATGGAGAACGGCGCGGCCACGCTGAAGCGCGTGTTCCTCGAACTCGGCGGCAAGTCGGCCAAGATCGTGCTCGATGATTCGCCCAGCTTCGCGCAGGATATCCTGACGACGATGCTGGTCTATCACGCCGGACAAGGCTGCGCGGTGCAGAGCCGCCTGCTCGTCCCCAGAAGCCGCTATGAGGAAGCCAAGGCAATCCTCAAGGCGGGCTACGAAGGCCTTGGCGAGAATTGGGGCGACATCAACGATCCCAGCCACATGATGGGTCCCGTCATCTCGAAGCGCCAGCAGGAGCGCGTGCTGAATTACATCCAGATCGGCAAGGACGAAGGCGCGACGCTGCTTCACGGTGGCAACGCGCGCCCCGACAAGGGCGGCGGCTTCTTCATCGAGCCGACCGTGTTCGTGGATGTCACCAACGACATGCGCATCGCTCAGGAAGAGATCTTCGGTCCGGTCCTGGTCGTGATTCCCTACGAGGACGATGAAGACGCGATCCGCATCGCCAACGAAAGCGCCTACGGGCTTTCGGGCGGCGTGAATGGTTCGTTCGATCGTGCGCTGAACATCGCCAAGCGCATCCGCACCGGGTCGGTCGGCGTCAACAACGGCATGTGCATCTCGGGCGACATCCCGTTTGGCGGCTACAAGGCTAGCGGCATCGGCCGCGAGTGGGGCGTCGACGGGATCGAGGAGTACACCGAGGTCAAGATCCTCGCCTGGCCGACCGGCGCCGTTCAGGCGGCCTGACGACAGGGCGATGGGGCAGTCGTCGGCGATATTGAGGCACGAAACGGGAGAGGTCGCATCCGCGGCCTCGCCTGTTTCGATTGCCGACGCGCTGGCGATCAGCCACAATCTTGCCGGGCAGAGACTGGGTCGCAAAGGCCGGGACACGCGCGAGCGGATCCTGGCAGTAACGGCTGAACTGATCGAGGAAGGTGGTGAGAGCCCGATCTCGATGAGTGCGGTCGCCCGGCGCGCCTCGCTCGGCATGACCTCGCTTTACAACTACTTCGCCGATTTCACCGAACTCATGGTCGCCGTGCTCGAACCAGTGATGGCGACCGCCGAGGACGCTTATCTCGCGCGATTACGGCCGAAGTGGTCAGATGCCGAGCTTGGCGAGCGCTGCCTGGAGTTTGTCAGCGCCTATTACCGGTTCTGGGCGCGCCACTCGCGGCTACTGCATCTGCGCAATGCGATCAGCGACCGGCTCGACCCACGGTTGATGCGCCACCGCATCGCTTGCACGCAACCGATCGTCGATCTGATGGTGCGGCAGATGGGCGGCGATGTCACGCAGCCCAATTCGAGCCCGGTAACGCTGGCAACGATGACGATGATCGCGATCGAGCGGTCGATCACGATCTCAACGGATCATGAGCTTTCGAGCCTGACCGACTGGTTCTTCGGGCATGACGACGATCGCTTCGTCGCTCCCGGCGCGCGGCTGCTGGAGCTCGCGATCCGGGAGGCGAGGCAGACCGGGGCAGACGCCGAAGCTTCGGCTGTGGCCTGAAGGCCGGGCGCGGCGCGCAATTACGCCGCGGTCAGGAAACGCTCGACATTGGCGCCCGTGGCGGGAAGCGCAGCGCACTGCGTGGTGGCCTCGATCAATGCATCCAGCAACGCACCCGCGTTGACCGTATCCTCGCTGCCGTGGACAATGCCGACCGCGAGCTGGTGAGCCTCGGCCTGGTCGGGAATCAGCGCTGCGGCCATTCCCGCGCTGATGCCGAAGCCCAGTTCGCCGCGCGCGTGACCGCGATCGCGGTAGCTGTCGATCCGCGCCATCATCTCGCCTTGTGCGAACTTGGCACCATCGGCGGCTTCGGCGTTGAGACGCCGGACCATCCCCTCGCAGCGCGGGCGCGCGACCGAGGACAGCAGAAGCAAACCTGCCGCGCTTTCGGTCAGCGGGGCCTGCATGCCCGCGAAGAGTTCATCGGCGATCGCGGAGGAACTGCGCGGGCCGTTGCGGATCATCAGCAGCTGCGTCTTGAGGCCGACCCGCGCGAACAGACCGACCGAGAGGCCTGTTTGCGCCAGGAGCCGGTCTATCAGGCGCACCAGCCGTCCGTCGCGGATCGGCTCGGGCTGCCCGGTCGATCCGAGCAGAGCGGCGCGCGCGGTCAGGCTATAAGTGCGCGAATAGGGATCCTTGTAAAGCAGACCGAGTTCGACGAGGCTCGACAGAAGCTCGGACGTGCTCGATTGCGGGCGATTGTAGCGGCGGACGATGTCCATGACGGTTGCTTCGCGATGCGCGTCGTCGAAATATTCGAGCACTTCGACCACCCGGCGCGCGATCTTCGCCTTGTTGGACGAGCCGCTACACGATGGACTCGCTGATGCCGCCGATGACGCCATATATGACTCTCCGCCCGAAATTCTCTGAATGTCTGGTCGGGAGGGTCAACCTGCGGGCTGGGGATGTCAACGGAAAATGAGATCGCTTCGTTTTTTCCTTAGCGGGGTTAGCATCCTTAACAGTACGAGCGAACTTCAGTTCGCCATGACGAATAATGTCGGATCCTGATCTGCCCGTCTTCGATCCACCGCAATTCCCGGCGGGCGCGGGCTTTCCCGCATTGTCCATCGGATTCGTCGATCTGGAGCGCACCGACACGCGCTGCCTTGAGCGAGGCCTTCCGCCATTTCCGGTGATCGGGATCGGAAACCGGGCGCATCCCGCGGCGGCAGTTCTCGACGCGGTGATCGAGCATCCGATGTCTGCGTCGCTGATCGCCGCGCAAGTGTCCTCCAGTCCGCAGGCGGCGGCGGTGCTCGTGCACTTGTTGCGGATGCTTCCGCGCCTTTCGCCCGAAGATGGGCTCGTCGCCGAATCGCTGTCTTACGCAGCCTTGCAGGGGAGCGCCGGGCATCTCGCGTGGCGCGCCGGGCGGGCGGGCGAGCCGCAGCGCGTGGAGCCGGGCAGGGTCGACATGACGCGCCAAGATGGCGTGCTGAAGGTGACGCTCGCCAGCCCTGGTCTCCGCAATGCGATCGACCGAGCGGCGCGCGACGGGCTTTACGCGGCGTTCGAACTGGCCGCGCTCGATCCCGAGATCGAGACGGTGCGGCTCGGTGCGCTGGGCAAGGCCTTTTGCCTTGGCGCGGAGCTGTCCGAATTCGGCACGACGACGGATCCGGCGCATGCGCACGCGATCCGCCTGCGCACGCTCCCGGCGTGGCAGGCGCTGGCCTGCGCAAGCAAGCTGGACGTGCACATCGATGGCGCGTGCGTCGGCGCGGGGCTCGAGATCGCGGCATGGGCGCGGCGGATCACCGCGACTCGCGCCGCGTGGTTCCAGCTTCCCGAGCTGGCGATGGGTATCATCCCCGGAGCGGGTGGCTGCGTTTCGCTGACCCGGCGGATCGGACGGCAACGCACAGCGCTGCTCGCGCTGTCGGGCAAGCGGATCAATGCGAAAACCGCGTTAGAGTGGGGGCTGATCGATGCGCTGGTGGATGAGGCGCCCTGATGCCCAGCACGCGCGCACGTCGGCCGCATCGAGCCGCTCGCGCGTCTGCGCCCATGGGCGGTCGAGCAGACAGAGATCGGCGGGCGCGCCTGGATCGATCGTGCGTTCCCGTGCGAGGTCGAGTGGGTCGGTGAGGAACAGCGCCAGGGCCGCTTCGGGGCTCAAGGCTTCGTCCTCCCCGATCATCGCGCCGTCGCGGGTGCGGCGCGAGACCGCGGCACGTATCGCGGCCCACGGGTCGGGCTCACCGAAGGGCGCATCGCTGCCCCCGGCGAGCACGAGGCCGACATCGCTGAGGCTTTTCAGTCGGTAGAGGTCAGCCAGATGGCGCGGTTCGACATCGACGAGGTAGCGGTCGCCGCGCTCGGCGACGAAGTGGGGCTGGACGCAGACCCGCAAGGCCAGCTGCGCCATGCGCGAGATATGATCGGCAGCGGCGATCGAGGCGTGCTCGACGCGGTCGCCCGGGATCGCCCCTGCCGCCTCGAACAGCGCGAGTGTGAACACCAGTTCGACTTCGGTTACGCAATGCACCGCGACCGGTCTGGCAGCGCCGTGCGCGGCGCGTACGAACGCTTCGGCTTCGGCGAAGTCGGGCAACTCGGCTTCGTGGAGGTGCAGCTTGGCCGGGCCAAGGCGCCAGGGCCCCGGCGCGGCGTCGCTCAGAGACAGCCCGCCGGCCAGAACCAGCGATTGTTGCAGCGCGCCGCTCGTCCGCTGTGCCGCGAAGTGCGCGGCCATCGCGGGATCGTTGCGCGGGGACATGTCGGTTACGCCGGTCACGCCGAAGCGGGCAAGGTTGGTGGAGACTTCGGAAAGGTCGGGCGGGACGCTGCCGAGCGCGGCACGCAACCAGTCGTCGGCATCGAACAGCCGCCCGGTGAAGCGCCCGCCCTCGCGTTCGAGCCCCGGCGGCGGGGCGGTGCGCGCGAGCAATTGCGCAAGCGCGGCGGAATTCAGCAGCCACATCCGCCCGGATCGGTGCTGCAGCCGGAGCGGCCGATCCGCTACGAATCGGTCGAGCGCGGCGGCGTCGGGCAGGCCCATCACACTCTCGTGATAGCCGATCCCGCGCATCCAGCCGCTTCCGGGGCGGCCCAGCGCGGCGGCGAGATCCTCCGGGGTCGTGACCTCGGGCGGCCCGCAGGCGATCGAACTTGCGCGCGCGGCGAGGGCGCTCAGATGGATATGATGATCGTGCAGGCCCGGCAGCAGCACGCCGCCGTTGGCCTCGACGATCTCCTCTCCCGGCAGCGGCGCGAGCGTGCCGATCGCCGCGATCGTGCCGCCCGTGATCCGCACGTCGGCGAGACCCCGGCGCCAGACCTCGGCACCGCGGATCAGCATCGCGCGAACGCGGGAAACCAGTGCGCGGTGTCGGCGCCCAGCGGGTGGCACTCGGCCGCCATCGCCCGGCGGGGCACTTTGGGGAAGGGCCGGCCCACCGCTCCGCCCCAGCCGCGCAGCTCGGCTTCGAGCTGGGCCGGATCGTGCGCGCGTTCCTCGGCCAGAGCCTGAGCGGCGATGGCGCTCATCGACAGGCCGATCCGCTGTGCCTCGCCGTTATGGTAAGCGCGCGAACCTTCGAGAGCGGCGGTGATTCCGGTCAGCGGATCGGGGATAGCATCGCCGACATAGCCGATTTCGCCCGTAACATCCGCGAGCGCGCGGCTGAGTCCTGCCGCGACGCCGCAATCGTTGCCGATCCCGGCCCAGTTCGCCGCCTCGCCGGTCGCGCCGTGCCCGGTCACGCTGAGCCAGACAAGGCCCGGAACCTCGCGGACGAGTGCGTCGGCGTCGATCCCGAGATGCTTGAGGGCACGCACGCGCGAGGATTCGATGACGATATCGGCGCGGCGGATAAGGGCGATCAGCGCGGCTTTCTCGTCCTCGTCAAAGAAATCGACGACGACGCTGGCCTTGCCCTGATTGATCAGGGCGAACGTCGCGGGATCGTCGCGGCGGATCAGGTCGGGGCGGGTCAGGCTCTCGACTTTGACCACCTCGGCCCCGGCGAGCCAGAACAGGTGCCCCGCAAGCGGCCCGGCCCAGATCGCGGAAAGGTCGATCACCAGGGGGGGGCGACCTGGCTCGCGCCGGCGGATGGGCCCGCGTGTCATGACTTCGACTGGGGAGGAGGCGGGCGGCTCGTCAGCACTCGCGACCAGCATACCGAGCAGCCGCCCGCGGGCGACCAGTTCGGCGCTGTCATGCTGTGCGGGCGCCGCTTCGATTGCGGCTTGGTCATCGATGGCCAGCGCCGCGTCGCCGAACAGCGCGGGCAGCAATTCGCGGTCCTCCTCGCGGATCACGGTCAGCGCGAACCAGCCGCCGTCGCGCGTTGGCATCAGGCGGCTGCCGCCGAGCCCGGCCGAGACACGCCCGTTGATCGTGTAATCGCCATTGGACCCGCGTTCGGCGAGGAGGGTTTGGCCATCGAGCGCTGCGATGGCTGACGATCCGGTTTCGAGCGCGAGCTCGGCAAGCGTGCGGGTCGCCCAGCGGGCGAGGGGGATCGGGAGTTCTTCCCCCCCTGGGGGAGGAATGACGTCAGCCCGCAAGGATCTTCTTGACCTCGCGGCGCAGGAGCTTGCCCATTTCGTTGTAAGGCAGCTCGGCCACGAAGCGGGTGCGATCGGGCACGCGTGAGGAGCGCAGGCGTGAGCGGATCAGCTCCTTGAGCTCACCCTCGCTCGGCGTCTCATGCCCCTCGCGCACGACCACCGCGATGCCCACTGCCTCGCCCCATTCGATCGATGGCACCGCGCAGGCGCAGGCGTCGGCGACCGCCGGATGGGTCAGCAACACGTCCTCGATCTCGCCGGGGCTCATGTTCTCACCGCCGCGCACGATCACGTCGTCCGCGCGGCCCGAGAGGAACAGGTAGCCGTCCTCGTCGATGAAGCCCGCGTCGCGCGTCGGGAACCAGCCGTCCGCATCGAGTGCCGAGCGTTCCCGGTATTCGCCCGAGACCTGTTCGCCGCGCACGTAGATCTCGCCGGGCTCGCCGCTGGGCACCACCGCTCCCTCCTCGTCGCGGATCTCGACCTCGACGGTGGGGATCGGTTGGCCGACCGATGTCAGCCGCGCGCGCACTTTGGCTTCGTCCGACGCCACCGCGGCGCGGTGATCCTCCGGACCCAGCAGCGCGACGGTCGAGCTGGTCTCGGTCAGCCCGTATGCGTTGGTGAAGCCGGCGTTCGGGAACCGCTCGAGCGCCTTGGTGATCACTTCGATCGGCATCTTGCCGCCACCGTAAGCGATCGAGCGCAGGGACGAGACATCGGCCTGCGCGTTCTTGTCCAAAGCCTCGATGACCCGGCCGAGCATCGTCGGCACGAGGAACGCGTTCGAAACCCTCTCGCTCTCGACCAATGCGAGCCAGCCTTCGGGCGAGAAGTTGGGCAGAAGCACGATCTTGCGGGCGGCGTAGATCGAACTCATGAGCGCCGAGATGCCCGCGATATGGTATGGCGGGACCACCACCAGCACCGCGTCGTCCTCGTCGGCGGCGGCGAATTCGACCGTGCCGAGGATATAGCCCAGCAGGTTCGAGTGGCGCAGGATCGCCGCCTTGGGCGCGGCGGTGGTGCCGCTCGTGAACAGCTGGATCGCGATGCCTTCGCCCGCGTCGTACTCGGTGTCGCCAGCGGGCGTTGTTTCCTGCGCCTGCAGCGCGAACAGCTCGCGCGCGAGGATCGTATGCCCCTGATCGCCGGCGACGCGAGTTACCCGCTCCTCGTCGCCAACCACCAGCGCTGGCGCGATCCGGCCAAGCAGCGCGGCCAGGTCGGCATCGGGCAGGCGGTAATTGAGCGGGCAGTAAGGCACGCCTGCAAGCGCCGCGCCGAACAGCGCAATCACCGCGGCCTCGCTGCTTTCATCGAGCAGCGCAACGATGCCTACCCCGGCTTCGGTGATGAGCTGGCTGGCGCCGCGCGCCGCAGCGAGCAGCTCGGCATAGGTCCAGCGCTTGCCGTCACAGACAAGGCCGACACGGTCGGGAGCGGCCTCGGCCGCCATTTCCAAGAGCAGAGCAATGTTCATCGGCGGTGTGGCGTCTCGTTCCTGCGGGGCGCGATAGGGAAGGGCGGCTTGATCGGAGGCGGCCCTCAGTCGGACGCGGGGAGCGGCTTGGCGTCCTTGACCACCAGCGCGACCCCGTCGACCGAGAGCGAACCCTTGCCCGGCTTGACAACCAGCAGTTCATAAGCGCCGGCCGCGTCGACGTAACGCTTGCCCATCAGCGATCCGCCGGAGAAATCCGGGCTCAGCGGCGCAAGTTCGGCCGGCTTGGCCTCGCCCATCGGCGCGCCGCCGCTTTCGATCGTGCCGCCGCCGGTGCGGATGACCATCACTTCGGTGTCGTCGGCGGCGCTTTTCAGTCGGGTTCCGGGCTTCATCGGGGTTCCTTGATAGATGTTCGTGATCGGCGCGCCGCCCTCGCAGGCGTACGTCCGCTGAATTTCTGGAAAACCTTTAGGCGTACGATCGCCCCGCGTTCAAGGGGCAGTTCTGGGTTTGCGCGCATGAGCATGCCCGGGATCGCCTGGGCGGGACGCGGCCTACCGGTTCTCTTCGCGAAAGATGCGGTCCATCGTTTCGACGATCGCCTGCCGCAGCGCGGCGTTTCGCCTCCGATAGACGAAGACCAGGCAAGACACGTCGGCATTGCACGAAGCACGGTCGCGCAGAAACTGCTCGGCATCGTCGCGGCGCGCGCCGTTGCTGCCCATCGCCATCGGCACCCGGCTGTAGGAGAACCACAGCGCGCCCATCTCGGTGTCCAGTTCGGACAACGCGGTGCTCCGGCAGATCGCGATCTCTTCCGGCAGCCGCGCTTTCGCGCAGTCGAAACTTGCAGCCGAAGCGGGGGCGACAAGGCAGCCCGGCAATACCGCCGCTGCGAAAAGCAAAGCGAGGCGCCGGCGCTTGCCGCGACCCGAGCGGATCATGCGCGCGGCGCCCATCGCTCAATAGCCCGGCTGAACCATCCTCATCCGCGGCTTCGGGCGGCGTACCATCGATTGCAGCGTCGCGATCTGATCGTCGTACGCGGCGATCATGCAGCGGAGATTGGCCTGGCACGCGCCGCGTTGACGTTGAAAGCCCAGTCGCTGCGCGCGCAGCGCGGATTGTCCGGTCGCGTCGGTCTGGCTCATCGCCTGGTCGAACAGCGCCGCTGCCCGGTCATCACGCATGCTCAATTGCGGATTGTTGCAGATCATGCGGAAATCGGCCGCGACCTGGTTGCGGCAGTTGATACTCGCGGCGCTGGCGGGCGCCGCATAAAAGGCCGCAGCGAATGCCAGGCTTGCCAACAGACGATAACGCATCATTTCCTCCCCTATTGGGCGGACAGATCCGCCCGATCTCGAAGGCCTCGCGGCCCCCACGAATTAGCCGCGCGCGCAGCCCACGGTGAAGCTGCGCACGGGCGCTCCCGCGCCGCCCAGCAGGACGGAATAGACGGTGTCGGCACCGATGGTAACCGACAGCCGGGTGCCCGTGGCCATCTGCGCGAACAGCGGATCGCCTGGCGGTACCGGGATCACCGGAACGACCGCCCCCAGGTTCTCGTCCATCACGCCGCGTGCAACGTAAAGCAGCGACTTGCCGTTCGCGGTGATCGCGATCGTCGCATAGCCGCCCGCCGTCAGCCAGCGGGCGGTGTGCGCGAGGCGGATTTGCGCCATGCCCGACTTCGCCGCGCACGTCGCAAGGAAATCGCGGTCATCGGTTTCCCTGACGCCGTGTATCAGCGTGACCGTGTCGGTCCCCGCGACGTACCAAGTCTTTCCGGTTGCAGCCGGTATCGCCGGGGCAGGAACCGCGTCGCTCGGTTTCACCACCGACAGCACGGCCGCGGAAAAGGATTGGGCCTTGTCGAGGGCGGGTGTCAGGCGGCACGTGAAGCGCAGGTTGAACCAGCCTTTGTCATTCGCGCTCTGGCCGAGCCCGGTCAGCGTTCCGCCCGCGAGGATCAAGGGTGGCTGGTCGCCGAGACCGGCGGCATGATCGACGGTCCCGAGGAAAAATCGCGCATGGGTGGAAGAGCGTGACTGCGCGCCCGCCTCGCAAGCCCAGACCGCGCGCTGCAGGGCGTTCGCTTGGGGAAGAGCCGGCGTGCTCGCGGCCCGCACGTCGGCGGCCGCGGCAGCAAGAGCGCCGGTCAGCACGACCGAAAACAGCGCGCGCAAGCGTCCCGATTTCACCAGACGTCCTGCAAGTTCCATCATGACCGCCCCCCCAGACGCCGGTGCCTATACCCTCGAAGCCGGGCCGGGAAGTCTCATGTGGCCGGCAATCCGCCCGGGCGGCTGCGCGGTGAGTGAACCTCCGCTCAAGCCACCGCGCCGCATGCCTTCAGTTCGTCGATCCGCTCCCACTCCACACCCATCTCGAGCAGGATCATCTCGGTGTGTTCGAACGCCTGCGGGCTGCGCGAGTTCTGCGTGGGTTGGTGATCGAACTGCCACGGGCCGCGCACCAGCTTCAGGGGCGAGGCCGGATCGTCAGTTGCGACTTCGAACAGCATGTCGTTGGCGAGCGCCTGTTCGTCATGCGCGATCTCGACCGAGTTCTGCACGGCCGCCCATTGCCCGGTGAAGGTCCTGAGGTGCTGCTTCCAGTGCGCCAGCGGCTGCGCGGCGATCACCGCGGAGACTTTGTCCGACAAGTCCTGCCAGTTCTCGCGCATCGCCGTGAACGTGTTGTAGCGCGGATCGTCGGACCACTCGGGATGGCCCAGGTGCTCGTAGAGGCTGCGGTAATGCAGGTCGGGCTGCATCAGGAAGATCGCCAGCGCGCGGTGATCGATGGTCGGGAAGAAGCCCATCAGCGGCATGCCGAAAGCGCCGCCCGGCGCCGGCACGGTGTTGCGGAACTCGGTACCTTCCAGCGCGGCCATGTCGATGCCCTGTCCCGACGACCAGCATGCGGTGCTCATCAGCGAGACGTCGACCTCCAGCGCCTCGCCGGTGCGCTCGCGGTGAAGCAGCGCGGCGGCAACCCCGCCGGCGAGATTGGCGCCGCTGGTCGAATCGCCAAAACCCCCGATGCTCATCATCAGCGGCACTTCGTATGTGTCCGGGGTCAAAGTGTAGCCCACGCCCGAATGCGACCAGTACGCGGTGACATCAAACCCGCCCCGCTCGCGGTCCGGGCCCTTGTCGCCATAGGCGCTGCCGCGTGCGTAGATGATCTTCGGGTTCGCCGCGCGGATGTGTTCGACGTCGATCTTGAGCTTCTGGCGGTCGCCGGGGAGCATGTTGGTCAGGAACACATCGGCGTCCTTGACCATCTCATGGATCAGCGCCTGGCCTTCGGGCTTCGACAGATCCACGCCGATCGAGCGTTTGCCGCGGTTCGAATGCTCGAGCATCGGGTTGTGCGTGGGGCTCAGCGGCTTGCCCATCCATTGCACGAACGCGCGCTGGGCATCGCCGCGCAGCGGATGCTCGACCTTGATCACGTCCGCGCCCCAGTCGGACAACAGGCCGCCGCACGAGGGTACGAAGGTGAATTGCGCCACCTCGATTACCTTGATGCCCTGCATCACCTTGACCATGCGATACTCTCCTGATCTGCGTGTCGTGCGGCTTGGGCGCGGGCTTCGACAAGCTCAGCCGGGGCCGATGTGGGTTACTTGCAAGCTCCGCTCAGGCCGAGCCTGTCGAAGCCCGCGTGAACCCCATTCAAGCCACAACCCCCGCCTGCTTCAAAGCCTCGATCCGGTCCCATCCGAGCCCGATCTCGAGCAGCACTTCCTCGGTGTGCTCGGATGCCTGCGGTGAGCGCGCGGTGTCGAACGCCGCATGATCGAACTGCACCGGGCTGCGCACCACACGCATCGGCTCCGAGCCGTCGATCGGATCGATATCGATGAACGCGTCATTGGCGATTGCCTGCGGATCGTCGCCGAGATCGATCAGCGTCTGCACCGCCGCCCACTGGCCCTTCATCGTCTTGAGATGCTCGCGCCAGTAGTCGAAATCGTGCTGCGCGAACGCGTCGCTGATGATCGCGCTGGCGTCCGCGCTGTTCTTCATCAGCGAAAGCGCGTCGGCGAAGCGCGGATCGTCTGCCGCTTCGGGCACGCCGAGGTGCTCGAACGTGTCGCGGATGTACGCGCCGGGGACCATGATAAACAGGCTGACCACGCGCTGGTCCGACGTGCGGAAGTGGCCGATGAACGGATTGACCGCGGCGCCGCCGGCTTGCGGCGTGCCGACGCGCATCATCTTGCCGCTCCTGATGGCGCTGCCGCTGACGGTCCCCGCCATCCACATGCCGGTGCTGAGCAGCGATACGTCGACTTCGGACGGCTCGCCGGTCTGCGCACGGTGGAACAGCGCGCCCGC